>MIAA01000050.1:0-469 GCA_001830425.1 Rhodospirillales bacterium RIFCSPLOWO2_02_FULL_58_16 | reverse complement strand
GGAGCCGCCGCCGGACGGAGTATCGCCCTCGGAACCGCCGCCGGACGGAGTATCGCCTTCGGAGCCGCCGCCGGACGGGGGAACATCGCCCTCGGAGCCGCCGCCGGACGGAGTATCGCCCTCGGAACCGCCGCCGGACGGGGGAACATCGCCCTCAGAACCGCCGCCGGACGGGGTATCGCCCTCAGAACCGCCGCCGGACGGGGCATCGCCTTCGGAGCCGCCGCCGGACGGGGTATCGCCTTCGGAGCCGCCGCCGGACGGAGTATCGCCCTCGGAGCCGCCGGACGGACCTGACGGGCCGGAAGGTTCGGACGGATCAGTAGCCGTGGTGGCCGTCGTCGCGGTGGTTGCGGTAGTCGCGGTGGTGGCCGTAGTCGCGGTGGTGGCCGTGGTGGCCGTCGTCGCCGTCGTCGCCGTAGTGGCGGTGGTGGCCGTCGTCGCCGTCGTCGCCGTAGTGGCGGTGGTG
>MIAA01000049.1 GCA_001830425.1 Rhodospirillales bacterium RIFCSPLOWO2_02_FULL_58_16 | reverse complement strand
AAAAATACGATTTCTTGCAAATCCGACTACGTCAAATCGCTAAAACCGCCCGGCAAATCAAGGGCGTTCGGAGTTTTTAACAGGGGACTATCTCGTCGAAGGTCTTCATGGTCCTTTTGTCCATGACGCCCGCCTCGTGCAGACCATGGGCGGTCTCGTAAATTGCCGCCATGGCGTCGCTGCGATATTGCTTACCCATGTCTCTTGATCTCCCGTAGCGTTCCATTCTTCAAGCCCGGCCACGACGAAAGCGGCAAGCAAGGAACCGCGCCCCCCGTGGCCGCACCCCCGGCGGCCTAGAACGACAACGCCTTGGCCTGTTTGACGTGAGGCAGGGCGCGCATTTTTTTCATCAGCTTCTCATCGGCTTCCTGATCGACTTCGATAAGGGCGATGGCGTCGCCGCCCTCACCGCTCCGTCCCAGATTGAAGGTGGCGATATTGACGCCGGCGTTGCCCAGAGTCGTCCCCAGGGCGCCGATCAGGCCCGGCTTGTCCTCGTTGGTGAAGTAGAGCATTCGCGGCCCCAGTTCGGCGTCAATGGAGATGTCGTTGATCTCGACGATGCGCGGACGGTCTCCGGCGAACAGGGTGCCGGCGATGCTGCGTTCCTGTGTATCGGTAGCCACCGTAAGCTTGATCAATGACTGGTAGGCGGTGGCCCGCTCGTGAACGGTCTCGGTGATCGAGATGTCGCGCTCCCTGGCGATGACCGGGGCGCTGACCATGTTGACGCTTTCCAGCAGCGGCGACAGCAGCCCTTGCAGGATCACCGCCGTCAGCGGCTTGACGTTAAGCTCGGCGACGTGGCCTTCGTACTCGATGGTGACGCCGGTGATGCCGGACTCGGTGACCTGACCGATGAAACTTCCCAACTGCTCGGCAAGCTTCATGTAGGGTTTGAGCCGGGGAGCGTCCTCGGCGCTGAGAGACGGCATGTTCAGCGCGTTGATCACCGCGCCGTTCAACAGATAGTCGGCCATCTGCTCGGCGACTTGAACTGCTACCTTTTCCTGGGCCTCGGTGGTCGAAGCGCCCAGATGGGGCGTCGCCACCACCTGCTCCATGCCGAACAGCGCGTTTTCCTTGGCCGGTTCCTTGGAGAACACATCCAGCGCCGCCGCCGCCACATGGCCGCTTTCCAGCGCCTTTTTCAGGTCTTCTTCGATGATCAGTCCGCCCCGGGCGCAGTTGATGATGCGCACGCCCTTTTTCATTCTCGACAAGGCGTCGGCGTTAATAATGCCCCGCGTCGAGTCGGTCAGCGGCGTGTGCAGGGAGATAAAGTCGGAGCGGGCGATCAGATCGTTCAGTTCCACCTTCTCCACGCCTACGTCCTCGGCCCGTTCCTGGGACAGGTAAGGATCATAGGCGATCACCTTCATCTTCAGGCCCAGGCCGCGATCGGCGACGATGGAGCCGATGTTGCCGCAGCCGATGACGCCCAGGGTCTTGCCCATCAACTCCGTCCCCATAAACCTGGACTTTTCCCATTTCCCGGCGTGGGTGGAGGCGTTGGCCTGGGGAATCTGGCGGGTCAGCGCCAGCATCAGGGCGATGGCGTGCTCGGCGGTGGTGATGGAGTTGCCGAACGGCGTGTTCATCACCACGATGCCCTTGCCGGTGGCGGCGGGAATATCGACGTTATCAACGCCGATGCCGGCGCGGCCGATGACTTTCAGATTATCGGCGGCGGCGATGATCTCGGCGGTGACTTTGGTATCCGAGCGCACGGCCAGGGCGTCGTAGGCGCCGATGCAGGCTTTCAACTCAGCCGGACTCATCCCCGGCTTGACGTCTACTTCGATGCCCCGCTCGATGAAAACCTCGGTGGCGAGGGGACTCATACTGTCGGATATCAGGACTTTAGGCATGTCAGCTTCCCTTCGCTTCGTTTTTGGCGGTTTGATAGGCCCAGTCCAGCCAAGGGAACAAGGCTTGCAGATCGCCGGTTTCGACGGTGGCTCCGGCCCATATCCTCAGACCGGGAGGGGCGTCGCGGTAAGCGCCGATGTCATAGGCCGCTCCTTCCTTGTCCACCAGGGCGGCGATGCGCTGGGAAACCGCCGCCTGGGTCTCCGCGTTCTGCTCCAGAAACCAGGGGTCAACGACCTTGAAGCACACCGAGGTGGAGGAGCGCACCGATTCGTCTTCCGCCAGAAATTCCACCCAATCGCTGTTTTTCACCCACTTGGCTATGGCCGCCATATTGGCTCTGCCGCGAGCCATGAGGCCGCTGAGGCCGTGCAGGCTTTCGGCCCACTTGAGGCCGTCCAGGGCGTCCTCGACGGCGATCATTGAGGGGGTGTTGATGGTCTCGCCCTTGAATATGCCCTCGATCAGCTTGCCGCCCTTGGTCATGAGAAAAATCTTGGGCATCGGCCACGGCGGACTGTAGCTTTCCAGACGGGCGACGGCGCGGGGACTAAGGATCAAAATGCCGTGCTGGGCCTCGCCGCCCATCACCTTCTGCCAGGAATAGGTGGTGATATCCAGCTTGTCCCACGGCAAATCATAGGCGAACACCGCCGAAGTGGCGTCGCAGATGGTGAGGCCCGAACGGTCTGCCTTGATCCATTCGCCGTCGGGAACCCGCGCCCCGGAGGTGGTTCCGTTCCAGGTGAACACCACGTCGTTGTCGAAGTTGACCTTCGACAGATCGGGAATTTTGCCGTAGGGAGCCTCGTGAACGACGACGGATTTCAGCTTAAGCTGCTTGACCACGTCATAGACCCACCCGGCGCCGAAACTTTCCCACGCCAGGATGTCAACGCCCCTTGCGCCGAGAGTCGACCACAACGCCATCTCGACGGCGCCGGTATCGGATGCCGGCACGATGCCGATGCGGTATTCCTTGGGAAGACCGAGTATGGCGCGGGTGCGGTCGATGACTTCGGTGATCCTGGCCTTGCCGGGCTTGGAGCGGTGAGAACGCCCGACCAAGGCGCCGCTGAGGGCGTCAACCGTCCAACCGGGACGTTTGGCGCATGGACCTGATGAGAAATTCGGATTAGACGGACGGATGTCCGGTTTTAGGCTGGAATTCATTTTTTTACTCCCTTCCTTCCAGAAGAGCGGCGACCCGTTGGGGAGTCGTGGCCCACCGCCCTTATATGATCCTCGACGCGCATCGTCAACCGGGAAAAACTAGGGTAATGTCGCTTCCATAATGGCGGCGCGGACGCCTACCGTCATAATCAACCCGGTGGTAAATCTATGCTTGGGACTGATTGAGCAATAAGGGCATCCCATGAATCCGGAGGATGTCCTCGGACGAGCATGCGTTCAAAGACGGCATATACGTCATTCTTGCTCCCCGCAGATCGCAAGGTTTGTTTGTCATTGACCCACGCATAGACGATGACTTTAACTTTGGAATCGTAGCGAAAAAAGAGACGAAAGCGGCGACCAATCTTGGCGCGGCGCCAATGGCGAAAAGATACGCCCAGCGTATTGCCCTGTCGGTATTCGTCGCGTGCCGGGTCACTGGGAACCGTCTCCAGCATCAAGCGGCTGAGGGCGCGAAACAATTTGACGTTGGCGTTTGCCTCGAAGCCTTCCGGGGCCGATTTTTGCGCTCGATCAGCGGCCGCCGCAAGCCTTGAAATCTGCTCGATCAAGCATTGGTGAAAGAGCAAAGTCCAGCCCTTGCGCCGCGTCATAAGGTCACGTCGCCGTCAATCTCCTCATAAAGATCGACGGGATGCCTAAGAGCCTCGATCATGGCGCGGGCGAGATCGTTAGGCATGGTCGACACCCGCTTGCAGTTCTTAATATCCTTTTCCAGCAAGGCCAGAAATCCGGTGATCGCCGGATCTTCGTGCGTCCCCTCCTCTGCGCGGGTGACGATGACCTCGGCGCCGCGTAGTTCGAAAGTAACCTTGCCGCCCACATCGACTCCCAATGCCTGCCGGATCGGTTTTGGCAACGTAAGTTGACCTTTCGAAGTGATGGTCGCGACGCCATGGATAGCAGCCATTATCAGCCCTCTCAATAGAACGACACAATTGTAAGGAATATTCCTTACGTCGTCAATGAAAACCGAGCGGCTGCGATGCAGAAGCGGACCTGATCAACAGGTGCATTGCGCAGCAGTCGTCAAAAAGCTACTTTTGCAACAGGCCCAATACTTGGCAGGGGAAATCTTCAATGAAGAATCGAACGCAAACCATCAGGAAGATCGTTGGATTTCTCAATAACGTCGATGAAGATGGAGGGTTCTGGTTACCAAACATCCAGCGCCCGTTTGTATGGAGTGAGGATCAAATTTGCCGCCTGTTCGACTCCATTTTGCGCGAATACCCAATCAGCACGCTTCTAGTATGGAAGACCCTTAGTAATATCAGGCGTCGTCGCTTCATCGACAATTGGAAGGAAGCGCTGCGACTGAGCGATTTCTACGCCGAAGAAAGCGATAAGAAAAAAAGCCTAGTGCTGGACGGCCAGCAGCGCTTGCAGAGTCTCTTTATCGGCTTGCGCGGCAGCTTCGAGGGGCGCGAACTATATTTCGATGTTCTGAGCGGCGAGGTCGCGGCACCGGATGATATCAAATATAAATTCAAATTTTGGTCTTCGGATGATGTGGTCTTCCCTTGGGTTAAATTCAAGGATCTCGTTTTTTCGACCGACGTAAGCCGGAATATTGAAGGCTATTTGGCGTCATATGCTAACAGGCAGTTGATCATAGATGAACAGAACAAAATCAGGGATCACATTGAGTTGGTGAGACGCACATTCACGAGCGATGACATGATCACCTACCAAGAGCTGGATAGCATCGACAGCCCACACCTCTACACTGAAGACGACGTGGTAGAAGTATTCATCCGCGCCAATTCAGGCGGCACCCGGCTTGGCAAATCTGACCTACTGTTTTCACTCTTGAGCGTGAGTTGGGAATTCGCCGACGAAAAAATGGATGACTTGCTCGGAGCACTTAATGTTCATGGTTTTGCTTTCGACCGTGATTTTGTTCTGAAAACCTGCTTGGTTCTGCTTGGCGAGGGCGCTCGCTACGAAGTGCATAAATTTCGCAAGGAGGGTGTCCGCGAGCAGATCGAGGAGCAGTGGGAAAAGATCAGTAAAGCGATCAAGAATGTGCTGGATTGGGTACGCGGCAAGACCTTCATTCAGTGCGACAAGGCATTACCTTCCTACTTAGTACTTATTCCCCTCATTTACGTTTGTTACCACTATCCAAAGGCATGGAAGAAAGCCACCGATGTTGACGCTTACTTGCTTCGCTGCCTGTTAGCAGGCGCCTTCAGCGGCCAACCTGATGGTTTGATTGATGCGTTAAGCAAGCAGTTCTCTGAGAAGAATGTTTTTAACACCACGCAGATTTTCGGCTTAATTCGTGAACAGGGACGCAGCCTGGAATTGACTGAAGGTCGTTTTTTGCAGATGGGTTACGGCTCCAACACCATCCACCTTTTGTTCAATTTCTGGTATCGCAACGTTACCCACACACCAGCCTACGAAAATAACCTGCCTCAAGTTGATCACATCTTCCCGCAAAGTTTGCTATGCGTTGAGAAGGTAAAGAACCCGGAAACAGGCCGTATGGTGATGAAATACCACGCGGCAGAACGTGATCAACTTGCAAATTGTATGTTACTGAGCCGGGAGGAAAATGGTGCTGGTGGCAAGACCGACACGCCGCCCGCAAAGTGGTTCGCCGAGAAGGATGACGCCTATCTGGGAAAGCACCTTATCCCTAGAGACAAGTCGCTCTGGGAACTGAGCAGATTCGAGGATTTTATCGTCGCGCGGCAAAAACTACTGTGCGACCACTTCCGCTACTTGAATGTCCTGCCCACTGCTCCCGTCTGACATCTTCACACAGTGAGTGAGCCGATGAAAAAAGTTAAGGGTAGTTGTTACCGGGCGCTGAACGGAGAGAGGCTTTAATGGGGCGGTGGATAGTCGGATTATGCGTGTTGCTGGCGGCGACGGGCGGCGCATGGCTCTACCTGTCCCAGGGCGCGTCTCCGACCAGGACAGCCGCAAGGTCAAGCGCCGGCAGCATCGTCAGCATTCGCGGCGCCGGCGACGGCTCTGCGGCGCAGTCGCCTTCTTCGAGCGCGGACAGCAGCAAGGGCGGAGGAGCGCCTTCCGGCTTCGGCTCGGCGCCTGAAAGCCGTTACGAGGACGGGGAAATCCTGATTTCCGATCCTCCCTCCGGTTTTGCCGACATGATCGGCCCGCTGGGCTTCACGGTGAAAGAAAGGGTCGATCTGCCCGAATTGTCGATAACGCTATATCGTCTGCATACGCCGCGCGGCATGGCCGTGCCCGAGGCGAGAAAATTGCTCGGCGCCAGGTTCCCCGGCCTGACCATCGACGCCAACCACCAATTCGAGGCGCAAGGTCCTCCGAAGGATTTCTCAGGCAACCTGCCGCGCGCCGTTATCGGCTGGCGGCCGGCATCGCCTGACTGCGGCGGCGGCGTGCGCATCGGCATGATCGACGCGGCGGTTGATGTCTCCCACCCGGCGCTGGCGGGGCAAGATATCGAGTATGTCTCATTCCACGATAACGGGCGAAAACCCGGCCCGGCCGACCACGGCACGGCGGTGGCCGGCATCCTCGTCGGCAAGCCCGAGTGGGGCGGCCTGTTGCCGGGAGCTTCGCTCGCCGCCGGCAACATGTTCGAGGTCAACGAAGCCGGAGAGGTCGTCGGCAACGGCGTCAGCATGCTGAAGGCGGTGAACTGGATGATCAAAACCAAGGTCCATGTGATCAACATGAGCGTCGCCGGCAGCGACAACAAGATCGTCCGCAAGGCGCTGAAGGAGGCAGTTGAAAAGGGACTGATTATCGTCGCCGCCGCCGGCAACTGGGGCCGCGACGGCAACAAACCGGCCTTTCCGGCGGCCTACAAAGAGGTGGTGGCGGTGACCGCCTTCGCCGCCGACAAAACCATTTATTCGCACGCCAACTCGGGCAGCTACATCGACTTCGCCGCGCCGGGCGTACAGATATACACCGCCACGACGGGCGGCGGCGGCAGGATGCAAAGCGGAACCTCCTTTGCCGCCCCCTACATCTCGGCGCTGATCGCCCTGACCACCGCCGCCGGCAATGTAAAACCCGAAGATATCCTAAAAAAACTGATGATGGAGAAAGCCGTCGACCTCGGCATACCCGGCCACGACCAGGTCTACGGCAACGGCTTCGTCACTTTGCAGCCCGACTGCAAATAGAGATAGTGCATGGTTGTGACAGCCGTCACAGCCAAAACTGCAAAAAACCTGTACCAGGTTAAACTGCGTAAACATAATACGTTCCTATGATTGGGATAATAAACAGCATACATTAGACGGCACGCCTTGTTAAGAACACAAAAGGAACATTGAGCGGACGGGAGCTTGACAAACTAATGCCAAAAGCCGATATAAGGATCGTGGGCTGGTCACTGCGTAGCGGGGGCTGGCCCCTGTTATTTTGGTAGTATGACGAGTCCATATCCCTCCACCTTTCCCCGCCGATCACGCCGGAACTTGCCCTCGACGATGCGCCAGTCTTCTTTGTCCAATTTGCCCAACAGGTGGCGTCCGATCGGCGAGACCACAAGATCGGCAAGCTGAAGACCGGCGATGTTGTCCTGCTTGGCGCGCAGGTTCAGGCCCAGTATGCGATCTTCAATGGCGCTCGCCTGAAGGTATCGCGTCCCCTGTATTTTCAAGTTCAACCATGCAAGTTCCAGTTCACGATCCAGCGTAGTGTCTCGTTTTTCTGCGACGATCACGCCACCACCGCTGACCTTGCCTACGACGGAACAAAAACGTTCCACCAGAATATCGAGGCTGAGCAGGTATGGGTCCAAGGCAGCAACGCCATATCGGCTGAGGTGTTCATCCTTACTGATTGCACATGCCACCACCGAATAACACAGATCACGCATCATAGCGTTCAGCCGATCATGGAAGCGGGAGCGAAAGGCTTCATCCTTTAGTTGCTCGAAGCCATTCCTGTTGCGGGTAATGTCGGCTGTATGCAGCACGATGTCAGTGCGCCCGAATATATCGCGCTTGAATTCATTCAAGGCTACCGTCAACGGGCCGTCGGCATAATCTTTGTCAACAATGATTCCGCCCAGAACGAACATGGGATATTGCGGATCAATTACCGACAAGTTGTGATCGCCGGACTCGTCAAGGAAGAGAACCTTCATTATTGTCCGTTACTCCGTTCGGCGACGTATCGTCGCGGATGGATTAAAACAATATACGCTGACTGATATGGCGTAAATGCCTATATGTAGCGCATAAATATAACTAACGTGGATAAGTATCGGAAAGCAATGTTGGTATGTGGATTATGGGGATAAGTATTACCCAAATTGGATATATCTTCTCGGTGAACTCTCTGTATTCTTGATCTATGTAGCCAAAAAAAACAAACCCGGTGTGCGATTATCAGGCCACCACATTTTGGCTGTGACAGCCGTCACAGCCAAAACTGCAAAAAACCTGTATTATGTTATGAAATCAGGGCGTTCACGCCCGGGAGGACGTCATGGCCGCAAACAGTATGCCTTTTGTTGTAATTGAGAGCGTTCCCGGCGGCGAGGTTATGCTGCCCGAGGGATTCAACATCGCCACCGCCGACTATGGATATGCGGGAGCCGACTTGATGCTGACCGCAGAGGACGGCGCGATGGTCGTTATCCGGGGCTTCCTGTCCGGCGGCAATCCTCCAGCGCTGGCGACGCCGCAAGGCGCTCATCTTAACGGCGAGGCAGCCGTCAGGCTGGCCGGAGTCCATGCCGGGGCCGTTGCCTCGTCGCCTGAACCCGTCGGGCATGTCATCACTGCCGGCGGCGCCGTCTTTGTCATCCGCGCCGACGGCTCCCGCGAAGAACTGGCCGCCGGTTCGCCGCTGTTTCCCGGCGACATTCTTGAAAGCGGCATTGACGGCGCGCTGGGCATAGTGCTTGCCGACGAAACTACTTTCGCCATGGCCGCCGGCGGGCGCATGATTATCGAGGAAGCGACCTACGACAGCGAGACGCAAACGGGAAGCGTCTCCCTGACCGTGCTTTACGGCTCTTACACCTTTACCGGCGGTCTGGCGGCGAAGAACAATCCCGACGCCATGACCATCCATACGCTGACGGCGGACATCGGCATTCATGACGCCCAGGCCGGCATCAATATTCCCGACGGCATGAAACTTACCGTCGCCATCATGGAGAACGCGCAGGGGTTGATCGGCGAGGTTGTGATCTCCAACAGCGCCGGAATCCTGGTATTGGACATCTTTAACCAGTATGTCATCGTCGGCGGCTTCCATTCGTTGCCTGCCGATATTCCCAATTTCAGCTTAGGTTTCCTGTATGATTTATTTGCTGATTCCCTCCGCTATTTGCCGCTGACTTACAACGACGGCAATGACTACGGCGCACAACGGATAGCTGCGGCTGTTGATGAGAATGCCGCGCCGACTTTCGTTACCGACGCCGGAGGCGAAGCCGCCGACGAAAGCCCCGCCTTTATCAAGGTGGTCGGCGAGGACTACACCAGAGCCGGAGCAGATAATGATCCGTTCGCAACCGAAAGCGCCGATGCCCCGGCGCCGGAGTCCTATGGAACTGATCGCCAATTCGCTTCCGAGATGCCCGACAGGCAGGACAGCGCCCCGCGAGAAGCGCAAGAAGAAGTGAGCAGAGTGAGCGAAACCATCGTTCCTGACGATGCCGCTCCTGACAACGCAGAGGATGACGCCGGCGACGGCAGTCATGACGACGGCGATCATGACGACGGCAAGGTGCTGACCGGCGGCAAAGGCGACGATTCTTTGTACGGAGGAGGCGGCGACGACAAGATCGACGGCGGCAAGGGCGATGACGCCCTGTACGGCAACGCCGGCGACGACAAACTCGAAGGCGGCAAAGGCGACGATACGCTTTACGGCGGCGCCGGCGATGATATTCTTAAGGGCGGCAAGGGCAGCGACACCTTCGTCTTCAAGGCCGGCGACGGCGGCGACGTCGTCACCGATTTCAAAATCGGCGACGTGCTGCGTTTCGAGGGCGAAGAGTTTTCGCTCGACGGCGTTTCGTTCACCCAGGACGGCGAGGACACGATCATTACCTTCGGCGGCGACGCCGATGTGGAAGTGACGGTAAGCGGCGTCGACGCCGACAGCCTTAAGGGCTATTCGACAACCGAGATCGATGCCGATGCCGTCATCATTCGGATGGACGACCTGGATTGATGGGTCAAGAGCTGCCTCGGGTGATCGGCCATCGCGGCGCTTCGGGCCATGCCCCGGAAAATACGACGGCGTCGATGGTCAAGGCGGCAAAACTGGGCGTGACGTGGGTGGAATTTGACGCCCGCCTCAGCCGCGACGGACAGGTCGTTATCTTCCATGACGATAGTCTTGAGCGCACCTCCGACGGTTCCGGTCCGGTGGCGAACGCCGATCTGGCGCAACTGCAATTACTCGACGCCGGAAGCTGGTATGCGAAAGAGTTCGCCGGCGAGCCTATCCCTACCCTCAGCCGGATGCTGAAAGAACTGGCCGCGCTCGGCCTTTGCGCCAATGTGGAAATCAAATCCGACAAAGGGCGGGAAGACGAGACCGGACGCGCCGTAGCCGCGCTCCTTGACCGGGAATGGCCGTCCGCCTTGCCGACGCCGCTGATTTCCAGCTTCAATCCGCAGGCATTGGCGGCGGCGGCGGCGACGGCGTCTCATATCCCCCGCGCCTTGTGTATCGATAATATCCCCAAAGACTGGCGTCGTCGCCTTGAAGCATACGGCGCAGACGCCGTGCATTGCCGACACGACAAGCTGCGACCCGACCGGGCGCGGGCCGTTATTGACGCCGGATTCGCCGTAAGATGCTACACGGTGAACCAAGCGGAACAAGCCGAAGCGCTCTTCCGCCATGGCGTTCAATCGGTATTCAGCGATTACCCGGACAGGTTTTAATCTATTTCAATTACGCCGCCTCGCGGCTACAAATACCTTGCCCCCGGACTTGATCCGGGGGGTGACATAACGCAAGGGGCGAGCCGACGTGTATCTTTCCATCCTTATTCCCATCTATGACGAGCGGGACAACATCAATCCCCTTTATGATCAATTGACCAAAGTGCTGGACGGCCTCGCCCGTGATTACGAGGTGATATTCGTCAATGACGGCAGCGCCGACGGCTCGGATAAAATCCTGGACGATCTGGCCGCGAAGAACCCCAATGCGCGGGTCATCCACATGCGCCGCAATTTCGGTCAGACGGCGGCGATCATGGCGGCCATCCGCTGTGCAAAGGGCGATGTCATGATCCCCATGGACGGAGACTTGCAGAACGACCCTGTCGATATCCCTCGCCTTTTGGCGAAGCTGGACGAAGGCTTCGACGTGGTGTCGGGGTGGCGGAAAAACCGCGAGGACAAGGCCCTCACCCGCCTGTTGCCGTCAATCATCGCCAACGGGTTGATTTCCCGCGTCATGGGGGTGCGGCTTCACGACTACGGCTGCACCATGAAGGCGTACCGCCGCGAGGTGATCGAGGACGTGCGCCTTTACGGCGAGATGCACCGCTTCATTCCCATCTACGCGGCATGGGAGGGAGCGCGGGTCACCGAGATTCCCGTCACCCACCACGCCCGCAAGCACGGCGTTTCCAAGTACGGCCTGGGGAGGATAAGCCGGGTGCTGCTGGATATCCTGGTTCTCTACTTCATCGACCGTTCCTTCGACAGGCCTATCCAGTTCTTCGGCAAGATCGGCCTGTTGAGCCTGTCGCTGTCGCTGATCGCCTTCATCTGGGCGCTGATCATGAAGATATTCTACGCCACCGACTTCATCTTTACGCCTTTGCCGCTGTTGGCGGGAACGCTGGGCATCGCCGGGGTCATGTTCATGCTTCTCGGCGTTATCGCCGAGATGCAATCGCGCACCTACTATGAATCCCAGGGCAGGACGACCTATTCGATCAAGGCGACGCGGAATATCGACCCAGATGACAAGGAGGCCTGACCGCCGTGTGCGGAATCGTCGGCTTCACCCGCCCCGGAGACGATTCCAAGGCGGTGCTGGCGTCAATGATGAAAACCATGGTCCACCGGGGGCCTGATGGCGAAGGCGCCCATGTAACCGGAAAGATCGCCTTCGGCCATCGGCGGCTGGCGATCATTGATCTTAAGGGCGGCGCCCAGCCCCGCGTTGACCGGGACAGCGGCGACGCGCTGGTCTTCAACGGCGAGATATACGGCTACCGCGCCCTGGCCGAAGGCTTGCTCCGCGACGGCGTCGAGTTGGCCGACCGTTCCGACACCGAGGTTCTGTTCCATCTGCTCCGCCGCTGCGGCGTCGCCGAAACGCTGGAGCGCATCGACGGCATGTTCGCCTTCGCCTTCTTTGAGGGGCAAAGCGGACGTTTGTATCTGGCCCGCGACCGCTTCGGCGAGAAGCCTTTGTTTTACGGCGTGCGGCAGGGCGTAATGGTCTTCGCCTCCGAGATCAGGGCCATGCGCCGCCATCCGGCCTTCCGCAGCGCCGGCTTGGACAAAAAGGCGACGCACAACTACCTGACCTATGAGTACATGCCGGGAGATGAGTCCGGCTTTGCCGGCATCTTCAAGCTCAGACCCGGCCATCTGCTGGTCTTTGAAAACGGCGAGGCCGACATCCGGCGCTATTGGCGACCGAAATACGGAGGAATGGACCCCGCCATCGGCGAGGAACAGGCCCTTGACCGCCTGGACGAATTGCTGAACGAGTCGGTGCGCCGGCGCCTGATCGCCGACGTGCCGGTCGGCCTGTTCCTGTCGGGAGGCGTTGATTCGGGCCTTCTCGCCGCCGTTACGGCGCGTCAATCGTCGGGAATAACCGCTTTCACCGTCAGGATGCCGGATTCCTCCTACGATGAGACGCCGAACGCCATAAGAATCGCCGGACATTGCGGCCTTCCCCATCAGGTGGTCGAGTTGGGCGACAAGGACGTGATGGAAGCCTTTCACGCCGTCAGCGCGATGATCGACGAGCCGCTGGCCGACTATTCGCTGCTTCCCACCTATCTGGTATGCCGCGCCGCCGGGAAAACCATGACCGTGGCCCTCGGCGGCGACGGCGGCGACGAGCTGTTCGCCGGTTACTCCTCGTTCAAGGCCCGCCGCTACTCAAACATCATGGCCAGGATGCCGGCGATCATCGGCTCTCTGCTGAGGGGCGGACTGAACCTGTTGCCGGCGGCGGGCGGCTATATGAACATGGACTTTGTGCTGCGTCATGTCTCCCAGGGCTTCGGCTATCCCGTCGATTACCAGAACACGCTGTGGATGGCGCCGTTCACTGTCAGGGAAAAGGCCGGCCTGTGGCGCAAGGAGGCTATGCCCGAAGATAACACTTTCCGCCCCCTCGACGATCTGCTTGACGCCGACGCCCCCGCCGACCCCGTCGAACGCCTGCTTTATCTGTTCACCCTCACCTATCTGCCCGAGGATATTCTGGTCAAGGTGGACAGGGCCTCGATGTACAACAGTCTGGAGGTGCGCGCCCCGTACCTGTGCCGCGCCTTCGCCGAATTCGCCATGTCCCTGCCGCCTTATTGGAAAGACAGCGGGTCTACCACCAAATACCTGCTGAAAAAGCTGGCGGCGCGTTACCTGCCCGCCGAGGCGGTCTATCAGCCCAAGCACGGCTTCGGCCTGCCCCTGGCCGAACTGCTGCGCGGCCCACTTTACCAGCCTGTCGCCGATGTGCTGATGAACCCGCCCGCCTCAATAGCCGGATGGTTTGAAAAAACCGCCGTCAAGACCCTGCTCGACCAACACAAAAACGGCAAACGCGACCACCGCAAAAAACTGTGGACGCTGTACATCCTGTTTCTCGCGGCGAGCCGGGCTTAGGTTTTGCTGCGGTATGGACAGGCATAACGGTTTCTTCTATAAGCGGCGTCTTGTCGGCGTTGCCCAGGTAGCTCAGTTGGTAGAGCAGCGGACTGAAAATCCGCGTGTCGGCGGTTCAATTCCGTCCCTGGGCACCATTACTTTCAAAGGGTTAGCGGGTAGCCGCCGTCGGAATGTTTCTCCGCTCGGCCTCGTTGTGCTTGAAGGATTCGACTTTGATCGGTTTCTTGGCCATTACTCGCTCAACCTCCCCATGGGAGCATTCCGGCGAAGCCCTTGAACCTTCCCGGCAAGCCTGTCGATGACGTCAAGCGCCCTGAAAAGCGTTTCGGGGCTGGGAGGAAGATCGGGCGTATCGTCCGCCGGATAGCGGTAGGCGATGTTCCAGTTCGTCCATCGTTCGACCATAGCGGCCGGCTCGGCAAAATCGGGATAAACGCTGCTTACCTTTTCTCCCAGTTCGGACAGATCATGGGTTTTGCGAAAAGGAATCGCCGCCCAGACCAAAGGCCCCCTTAAGCAGCTTTTCCGCAGCTTGCTGACAGTGAAAACTGGCCGCATCCAGAAGCGGCGGGTCGGCAGCCAGACATACGGTCGCCGTTCTGCGATCAGAATCGGCGTGCGCCAGCCATTGCTCGACCTCGCTCCAGACGTCAATGGGATCAGGATCGCTCATAAACGACAACTCCCTCGCGTGAGGCGTCGAAAGCTAACGTGCCGACTATATTGCGTTTTTTCTGATACATGGATTCGCGGCAGGGAATGACATCGACCGCGCCGCGATAGGAACGGCGCGATTCCCAGCCCGCCTTCAGCGTCCGTTTTTCAGGAGGCGCGTCGTCGTCGATAATGACAAGCAGATCGATATCGCTGTCCGGCCCGTCATCGCCCCGCGCCTGTGATCCGAACAGAATGATTCTACGCGGGTGGAAATAAGAAACGACGGAATTCAGAAGCTCCGAAGGGATCAATGATCGGCTCATGCAATTCCTCGCCCGGTTGGAAAGTCGAATGCAGGACGATAGCATAAAATCCGCCGGGGGTTCATCTTATGCCGCCCTGGTGACGGTGAGCGGCAGGGCAATTGTCTCCAGGGAGGTCAGGTCGAACCGGCCGGATGCGCCATCAATATCGAAGCTGACGACATGGCCTTGGGCGTCGAGATCGACAATCAGCCCTTCCGTTACTTCGCGAGTCTCTACGCCCGGCTCCGCCTTCAACTCGATATAAAGGCTGTCGGTCTCGGGATAGTAGTGCAGCCTCATGACCGGTTCTCCTCAAAAACTCCTGTCAAAGAACGCATTGTGAATAGTTTCGTTATCGTCCGGCGTGACGGTCATGTCGCCCCCCGGATAGCGTTAGAAACTCATCCGGTGTTATAACCCGATCCCCAACCGGAAAAAAACAGCAAAGGACAAAGGACGCCATTCGGTATGGGAGCGCCCCTGTCGACACAAATCCCCTCCATCCGTCGCGGCTTGTAATAGGGCGGTTGGGCCGTTACTATGCGGTGTGGGCGTAAAGGCAATCTCCGGGGAGGACTGATGGCGAAACCAGCGAAATCCGCTCCCGCAAAAGCGCACGCTTCCCGTAAAAAGCAGGAAGCCCGGGCGACGCCGAAAGAGCTTCTTGAATATTACCGCCAAATGCTTCTTATCCGCCGCTTCGAGGAAAAGGCCGGCCAGCTTTACGGCATGGGCCTGATCGGCGGCTTCTGTCACCTTTACATCGGCCAGGAAGCGGTAGTCGTCGGCATGATGGCGGTTCGCCGCGACCACGACACGATGCTCACCAGCTACCGGGACCACGGCCATATGCTGGCCTGCGGCATGGAAGCCGACGGGGTGATGGCGGAGCTTACCGGACGCGCCGGCGGATATTCCAGGGGCAAAGGCGGCTCCATGCACATGTTCAGCCGCGAAAAGGGCTTCTTCGGCGGCCACGGTATTGTCGCCGCCCAGGTGTCAATCGGCACAGGCCTCGCTTTCGCCCATAAATACCGGGGCGACGGGGGAGTGGCCTTCGCCTATTTCGGCGACGGCGCCGTCAATCAGGGGCAGGTCTATGAGTCCTTCAACATGGCGTCCTTGTGGAAACTGCCTGTGGTCTACATCATCGAGAACAACAAGTACGGCATGGGCACCTCGGTGGAGCGCGCCTCGGCCTCCACCGATCTGTACCGGCGCGGCGAGGCCTATAACATTCCCGGCCGGCAAGTGAACGGCATGGACGTGCTGGATGTGCGCGACGCCGGGGCCATTGCCGCCGCCCACTGTCGCGCCGGCGACGGGCCTTACATTCTGGAAATGGAAACCTACCGTTATCGCGGACATTCGATGTCGGACCCGGCCAAGTACCGCTCCAAGGAAGAGGTGAGCAAGGTGCGCAAGGAGAGCGACCCTATCGACAACCTGCGTAAACTGATGGTTGACGCCAAGGTCGCAAACGAGGCCGATTTCAAGGAAATCGACCGCCAAATCAAGGAAAATGTCTCGCAATCCGCCGAGTTCGCCCAGTCCAGCCCGGAACCCGATCCTTCCGAGCTGTTTACCGATATCCTGGTGGAGGCCTGACGCCATGACCATTCAGGTATTGATGCCGGCGCTATCGCCGACCATGACCGAGGGCAAGCTCGCCAAGTGGCATAAAAAGGAAGGCGACGCGGTGCGCAACGGCGATGTCATCGCCGAGATCGAAACCGACAAGGCGACCATGGAACTGGAGGCCGCCGACGAAGGCGTGATCGGCAGAATACTGGTGAAGGAAGGGACCGAGGGCGTCGCCGTCAACACCCCCATCGCCGTCATCCTGGAGGAAGGCGAAAACGCTTCGGCGCTACTCATGCCGCAGCCTGGATTGCTTCGCTCCGCTCGCAATGACGGCAAGGCCGCGCCAAAACATGATGACAAACCCTCCGCCAAAACGACTGCCATGACCGTGCGCGAGGCTTTGCGCAGCGCCATGGCCGAAGAAATGCGCGCCGACGCCGGCGTCTTCCTGATGGGCGAGGAGGTCGGCCAATACCAGGGCGCCTACAAGATCAGTCAGGGCTTGCTGGACGAGTTCGGGGAGAAGCGCGTCATCGACACGCCGATCACCGAACACGGTTTTGCCGGGCTGGCCTGCGGCGCCGCTTTCGCCGGCCTGAAGCCCATCGTCGAGTTCATGACATTCAACTTTTCGATGCAGGCCATCGACCATATTATCAACTCCGCCGCCAAGACTTTGTACATGTCCGGCGGCCGGATGGGATGCTCCATCGTCTTCCGTGGAGCCAACGGCGCCGCCGCCAGAGTCGGCGCCCAGCACTCCCAATGTTACGCCAGTTGGTATTCCCATTGTCCCGGCCTAAAGGTGGTGGCGCCCTACAGCGCCGCCGACGCCAAGGGGCTGCTCAAGTCGGCCATCCGCGATCCCAATCCGGTGGTGTTTCTGGAAAACGAGATACTCTACGGACAAAGCTTTGAAGTCCCTGATGATCACGACTTTACCATTCCTATCGGCTTGGCTGAAATCGAGCGTCCGGGCATCGATGTCACCATCGTCGCCTTCTCCAGAATGGTCGGCGTCGCCTTGCAGGCGGCGGAACTGCTGGCGGCTGACGGGATCGACGCCGAGGTCATCAATTTACGCACCCTGAGGCCGTTGGATGTCAACGCCGTCACCGCTTCGGTTAAAAAAACAAACCGGTTGGTATGCGTTGAGGAAGGGTGGCCTTTCGCCGGAATCGGCGCCGAGATCGCCGCCCTGATGATGGAGCAGGCTTTTGACTATCTGGACGCCCCGGTGTTCCGCGTTACCGGCGCCGACGCGCCCATGCCCTATGCCGCCAATCTGGAGGCCTTGTCGTTGCCTCGTCCGGAAAATATCGTCGAAGCGGCCAAGTCCGTTTGCTACCGCTAGGGAGAGGACGCCGACCATGACCGAGGGCAAGCCGGCCGAACGGCACAAGAAGGAAGGTGATCGACTGTTCGCCAGTCCGTTGGCCAGGCGCATGGCCGAGCAGGCCGGACTCGATCTCGGCCTGATAAGGGGGTCGGGGCCGCACGGGCGCATCGTCAGGAAAGATGTCGAGGCGGTCAAGGCCGGCAATGTACCAATGGTTGTAGCGTCCGGGGCGGCGGCGCCGCTGAAACAGGCCTTCACCGAGGCGGCCAACAGCACCATGCGCAAGGTCATCGCCAAGCGGCTGAGCGAGGCCAAGCGCGACATTCCCCATTTCTACCTGACCATCGATTGCCGGATCGATTCCCTGCTGGAGACCCGCAAGGCGCTGAACTCCAATGCCCCGGAAGGCGCGGGAAGCTATCATATTTCAGTCAACGACTTTGTCATCCGCGCCGCCGCCCTGGCCCTCAGGCGGGTTCCGGCGGCCAATGCAAGCTGGACCGAACAGGCCATCCTTATCTACAACGAGGTGGACGTGGCGGTGGCCGTAGCGACGCCGGGCGGCCTGGTTACCCCGGTGCTGCGCCGGGCCGACGCCAAGGGTTTGGGCGTTATTTCAAATGAAATCAAGGAATTATCGGCCCGCGCCAGGGACGGCAAGCTGGCCCCCGAAGAATATCAGGGCGGCGGCTTCACCATCACCAATCTCGGCATGTTCGGCATCAAGGAGTTCTCCGCCATCATCAACCCGCCCCAGTCGTGCATCCTGGCGGTGGGGGCCGGCGAGCGCCGCCCGGTGGTCATCGACGGCGCCTTGGCTATCGCCACGGTAATGACCTGCACCCTGTCCGTCGATCACCGCTCCGTAGACGGCGTCATCGGCGCCCAATTCCTCGCCGCCTTCAGGCGCTACATCGAAGAACCCCTGACCATGCTGCTGTAGGAGGGAAAATGGCTGAACCTTCGTTCGATCTTCTCATCATCGGCGGCGGTCCCGGCGGCTATGTGGCGGTTATACGCGCCGCCCCTTAGCTCTACGTTGGCTACCACAGGAGTAGTTGCTTGGTACAAGAAATTTTCGACGCAATTAAACAGTATGCAGTCGCCTACGCAAGACTTGAGCGGCTTCAGCGCTCTCGCACGCAAGAGATTCCCATTGGGGATCAGAAAACTGGTGTCATTGCTGAGTTCTTTGCGCGCATCTACGCTGAGCATCGGTTCCCGGAAGCAACATTGGAATTTGGTTCCGCTACTCAGCATGCTTATGATATCAAAGTTATTCTGGCCACCCAACCTGAAATCAAAGTTCAGGTCAAAGCTGTTTCCGCATATTCACTAACGAGTCGTGTCTCTCCCATTCATCCTGGGTGGCATCAGCTCTGGCTCATGCGCCTTGATAAGCATCTTCTACCACATGCGTTTTGGATAGTTGAAGCGCAGAAGGTAGCATGGTCAAACACATTGCTGAAAAACCGCACTATGCCCACGCTTGGAAACCCACAATCCGGTTCGGCTGAGTTGCGTAGTGGTGCAAATGAAACCGCCCCATTTCTTAAGGTAATTTATGAGCGCAAAAATCAAATACACAGATGAACCCCTTGGCAAAACTCGGGTGGTTACTGACTTTCTTCCTTCTCCAAGCGAGTTAGCTTTTCGTGAGGAGGGCGTAAAGATTACGCTCGCTCTGAGCAAAAAAAGCATCGAGTTCTTCAAGACCGAAGCCACGAAGCATCACACACAGTACCAGCGCATGATTCGTCGGCTTCTGGATTCTTACGTTGATGCCCAAGCCCTAACCCCTCGTTCAAGCGGGACGCGCCAAAAGCGGCGCGCCCCTTAGCTCCACGTTAGGCCTCTTGATGCCATAAGGCACACAGGTGTAATATCCTCCGCATGAAACCTGTGAACTGGAGCACCGAGAAAAATATCCGCCTCAAAGCCGAGCGAGGCGTATCTTTTGAGGAGGTGCTGTCGGCTATGTCGAATGGTGGTCTTCTTGTTGTGCTGGACCATCCGAACACAGATCAATATCCGAACCAACGCATGTTTGTGGTTCGTATTCGCGGCTACGCCTATCTGGTGCCGTTTGTAGAGACAAAGCAGGAGGTCTTCCTGAAAACGATTATCCCGAGCCGAAAAGCCACTCGTATCTATCTTGATGAGGAGCGTTGAAATGGACAAAGAAAGAAAACTTGAGGAAGAAATTCTGGCTTCCTTTGAAAGGGATGAATGGCAGCCCTCTCCAAAAGGCAAAAGTGAAATTGCACGCTTTGCGGCAATGGCCTCGGCTTCTCTGGCTAAAGACAAGCGGGTCAATATACGCATTTCTTCCCGAGATCTCGACGATATTCAAGCCAAGGCCGCAGAAGAAGCGATCCCTTATCAAACATTGATGTCCAGCGTCCTTCACAAGTACGTCACAGGGCGTCTTGTAGAGCCGCAGGCCGGCCTAACCCCTCGTTCAAGCGGGACGCGCCAAAAGCGGCGCGCCCCTTAGCTCCACGCTATGACACCATCGCTAAAGTCTGCGGAGCGCCGGGGGTGCGGTTGGTGGCGCAAGCTGTTCATACTTGAGTCTCCAAAATCAAAGACATAACAAGTAGGCCAAGCGGTGTTCAGAAAGTCTGCTCAATGATGAACTCGGTCCCTTCCTTCGATCTTCTCATCATCGGCGGCGGTCCCGGCGGCTATGTGGCGGCCATCCGCGCCGCCCAGTTGGGCATGTCCGCAGCGGTGGTCGAGAGGGAGCATCTGGGGGGCATTTGCCTTAATTGGGGGTGCATTCCGACCAAGGCGCTGCTGCACTCGGCGGAAATCTACCACGACATGCAAAACGCCTCCGCATATGGAATCGAAGTCAAGGGGGTGGGTTTTGACATCAAGAAAATAGTCGAGCGCTCCCGTACTATTTCCAAACAACTCAACAAGGGGATCGGCCACCTTTTGAAGAAGAACAAGGTGACGGTCATCGACGGTTCGGCGCGTCTTGACGGGCCGGGAAAAATTCAGGTGAAAACGACCGACGGCAAGGTCTCTTCACTCTCCGCCAGAAACATCATTCTCGCCACCGGCGCCAGAGCGCGGATTCTTCCCGGCCTGGAGCCTGACGGCAAGCTGGTATGGTCCTACAGGGAGGCGCTGGTCGCCGATACCGTTCCCAAGTCGTTGCTGGTGGTCGGTTCGGGGGCCATCGGCATCGAGTTCGCAAGTTTTTTCAGCACCCTCGGCTCCAAGGTGACGGTGGTCGAGGCGCTGGACCGGGTGCTGCCGGTTGAGGATGAGGAAATTTCCGCTCTGGCCGCCAAGGCTTTCCGCGCCCAAGGCATGGAAATCCATGTCTCGGCGACGGTGAAGTCCCTGGTCAAAAGCAAGAACTCCGTTGCCGCCGCCGTCGAGCATAACGGCAAGACATTGGACATAAAGGCGGATCGGGTGATCGTCGCCGCCGGCATCGTCGGCAATACCGAAAATCTCGGCCTCGAAGGGACCAAGGTCAAGGTGGAGAGGACGCACATCGTCACCGACCAATGGTGCCGAACCGGCGAGCCGGGCGTATACGCTATCGGCGATGTCGCCGGCCCGCCGTGGCTGGCTCACAAGGCCTCTCACGAGGGGATCATCTGCGTCGAGAAGATCGCCGGCCTGAACGGCGTTCACCCCCTGGATATCTCCCGCATTCCCGGCTGCACCTATTGCCGGCCCCAGGTGGCGAGCATCGGCCTTTCCGAAAACAAGGCCAAGGAAAAGGGATATCAGGTCAAGATCGGCCGCTTCCCCTTTGCCGCTAACGGCAAGGCCATGGCGCTGGGCGAGACGGAGGGCATGGTCAAAACCGTGTTTGACGCAAAAACCGGAGAATTGCTGGGCGCTCACATGATCGGCGCCGGAGTTACCGAACTGATCCAGGGCTATGCCGTCGCCATGGGCCTGGAGACCACCGAGGCCGAACTGATGCAAACTGTCTTTCCGCATCCGACCCTATCAGAGATGATGCACGAGTCGGCGCTTGACGCTTTCGGGCGCGCCATACATTTTTAGGGAGATCGGGGAGTTAACCTCCCCTTGCCAAGGGGAGGTTAGGAGGGGTTGAATTGCGTAAAGCGCGGGAAATATTTGTTGGAGTCACTCCACTAGGGAGATATCAATGACCGGGGAAACCGCCGAAGCAGTCCATGACAGCGTGCGCCGGTCCTATGCCGCCATCGCCTCCGGGGCCACCAATTCCGGGTGTTGCCTGCCTGAATCGTCATCCTGTTGCGGCGCGAAAACTCCGTCCGCCGAGGATTTGGCGAAGGCTTTCGGCTATAGCGATGATGAACTTGCTTCCCTGCCCGAAGGTTCCAACATGGGCCTGGGCTGCGGCAACCCCGCCGCCATCGCCGCCATGAAGCCGGGCGAGACGGTCATCGATCTGGGCAGCGGCGGCGGCATCGATTGCTTCCTCGCCGCCGGAAGGGTGGGCAAGGAAGGGCGCGTCATCGGCATCGACATGACTCCGGAAATGCTGAAGAAGGCCCGCGACAACGCCCGCAGGATCGGCTACGGCAACGTCGAGTTCCGCCTCGGCGAGATCGAAAACCTGCCGGCGGCCGACAATACCGCCGATGTCATCATCTCCAACTGCGTCCTTAACCTTTCTCCGAACAAGCCGCAGGCATTGCGCGAGGCCTTCCGCGTCCTGAAGCCGGGGGGGCGGTTGGCCATATCCGACGTGGTGGCTACGGCGGAACTGCCCGACGAGTTCAAGAACGATGCCGAATTGCTGTGCGGCTGTATTTCCGGGTGCGCCGCCATAGACCAATTATCCGGCTGGCTTGCCGCTGCCGGTTTCATCGGCATTGATATCAAGACTAAGGAAGAAAGCCGCATGACGATCAAGGAATGGGCGCCGGGGCGCGGCATCGAAAACTATGTGGTCTCGGCCGTCATCAAGGCGGTAAAGCCAGTCCTATGAAGAATATCCGCCCCCTCAAGACGGCGTTGCGCAAGCCTCCGTGGATCCGCGTCAGGGCGCCGGTGGCCAAGGCTTACGGTGAAACCCGCGAACTGTTGCGCGAGCATCGTCTCAACACCGTCTGCGAGGAGGCGGCATGTCCCAACATCGCGGAATGCTGGTCGAGGAAACACGCCACGGTGATGATCCTCGGCGCTACATGCACCCGCGCCTGCGCCTTTTGCAACGTCAAGACCGGCAAGCCGTCCCCTGTTGACCCTCTGGAGCCTGACAATCTGGCCTTGAGCGTCGCCAGGCTCGGCCTTAAGCATGTGGTGATCACCTCGGTCAACCGGGATGATCTGGAGGACGGCGGGGCGGGACAGTTCGTGCGGTGCATCGAGCGGATTCGCGAGACCTCGCCCGCCACCACCATCGAAGTGCTGACGCCTGACTTCCGCAACAAGAAAGAGGCGTTGGCGGCGGTCATCGCCGCCGGCCCCGATGTCTTTAACCATAATCTGGAGACGGTTCCGCGCCTTTATCCCGTTATCCGTCCGGGGGCGCGTTATTTCCATTCCCTGCGGCTGCTGGATCGGGCCAAGGAACTGGCGCCGGACATCTTCACCAAGTCGGGCATCATGGTCGGTCTCGGCGAAGAGCGGGGCGAGGCGCTTCAGGCGATGGACGACCTGCGTTCGGCGAATGTCGATTTTCTGACTATCGGCCAATACCTGCAACCGACTCCCCGTCATGCGCCGGTGGAACGCTTCGTCACCCCTGATGAGTTTGATGAATACAGGCGTCTGGGCGAGGCCAAGGGCTTCCTGATGGTGGCGTCCACGCCGCTGACCCGCTCGTCCTACCACGCCGACGAGGACTTCGAGAAACTGTGCGCAGCGCGTAAAGCCGGGTAGCCGCCGCCATGCCGACCCATGCGGAAAAACGGGTTCTCTCCCATACCCCCGAACAAATGTTCGATCTGGTCGCCGACATCGAGAAATACCCCGAGTTCCTGCCGTGGTGCGTCTCCACGCGCATCCGCGAGAGAAACGGAAACGAGTTGGTCGCCGACATGGTGATCGGCTTTAATATTTTCCGCGAACGATTCACCTCCACGGTGAAGCTGGACAGACCGGGACGCATCGATGTCTCCTACGCCGACGGTCCCTTCAAGTATTTGAACAACCACTGGATTTTCAATAAGGTTGAGGGCGGAAAGTGCGAGGTCGATTTTTTCGTCGATTTCGAGTTCCGCTCCGGGCTGCTGCAAAAAATGATCGGCGCGGTGTTCGAGACAGCGGTGCGGGTCATGGTCTCCGCCTTCAGAAAGCGTGCCAGGGATATTTACGGTTAATTTCATGCCCATCTTCGTTCCCAAATCGTCTTTTGAAGGAAATGTATGGCCGTCACTGCCGGGAGGGTGGGTGCGTCTGCTGATGGCGCTTCAATACCAATTCGAGCAAAGCCAGTGGTTGCCGGAAAAAGATATCCGCTCGCTGCAACTTCGTCAGTTGGGCCGATTGCTTACCCACGCCTACCAAACGGTTCCGTTTTACCGCGAGCGGCTTGACGGGGTCGGCCTTCATCCGAAAGGGCGGATCACGGATCGGCAATGGGCAAAATTGCCGATCCTTTACCGCAAGGATATCCAGCAGGCCGGCGCGGCGTTGCACAGCAAAAAGATGCCGCCGGGACACGGCAAGGTGTCGGGAATCTTTACTTCCGGGTCAACCGGAAAACCCGTCCATGTGATGAGATCGAAACTGGCGATGCTTTTCTTCGACGCCTTCACCATGCGCAACCAGAACTGGCAGGGCTTCGACCTGACCGGGAAGATGGCGGTGATCAGAAGCTCCAAAAAAGGCGACGCGCCTTATCCCGGCGGCGGCGCCGGCCGCTGGGGAGTAATCACCGGCTCGGTCCCCGGCGCCGGAAAGGCGGTTACCCTGAACATCACCTGCGCCGCGCAACAGCAGATGGATTGGCTCGGGCGGCAGGATCCGCAATACATCCTTTCTTTCCCCAGCAATATCAAGGAACTGGCCGAATACAGCCTGAAAAATAATATCAGGCTGCCGAACCTGCGGAAGGTTCAGGCCATATCGGAAGTCGTCACTCCCCCGGTCAGGGAGCTTTGCCGCGAGGCCTGGGGGGTGGAGGTGTGCGATATCTACAGTTCGCGGGAAGTCGGCTATATCGCCCTGCAATGCCCGGACCATGAATGCTACCACGTTCAGTCCGAGGGGACGATGGTGGAGATACTTGACGATCAGGGGAACGCCTGTTCTCCCGGTCAAACGGGCAGGGTTATCGTCACGCCGATGCACAACTTCGCCATGCCGCTTCTACGCTATGACATCGGCGACTATGCGGAAGTGGGGGAAGCCTGCCCTTGCGGACGCGGGCTGCCGGCATTAAAGCGGATTATCGGCAGGGAACAGAATTTGCTGGTTCTGCCGAGCGGTGAAAAACGCGCCACCCTGCTGAGCAGCGACAGCATCAAATCCTTCCTTAAAATCGCCCCCATCCGGCAATTTCAGTTTGTCCAAAAGGGTGTGAAAACCATTGAGGTTCGCCTCGCCGTGGAACGCGGCCTTACGGTCAAGGAGGAAAACAGGCTGCGGGAGTGGGTAAGGGAAAAGTTCATCCCTTCATGCGCCGTCAACTTTGCCTACTGCGGCGAGATCGCGAAAGACGCCTCCGGCAAATTCCACGACTTCATTTGCGAGGTAACAGAATTTACATAGGCTTCTCGCGGAAGTACGCCCATTTTTCCATTCCTCCCCGGTTTTCAAGGAAGTTGATGAGGGCGGAAACAGGCTTGCGGTCGAACTTGCTGCCTGACTGGTCGAGCATGATTATCGACACCTTCTCGAAGGTCAAAGCGCCCCGGTAGGCGCGGGGACTGACCATGCCGACAAAGGTGTTGGCGACGGAAAGGATGCGGGCGGGCAGCAGGACTTCATCGTGCTTCATGCCCAGCGGCCCGCTTCCGTCCCAGGTCTCTCCCAACTGGCGGATGGTGTCCACCACCGGGCCGTCAAAATCGACGTTCTCCAGCAGATCGACGCTGACCAGATAGCTGTTTTCCACCAGACTGCGCTCTTCGGGGGACAGCTTGTCGGCCTTGGTCAGCAGCTCCGGGGGAATAAAGATTTTTCCCAAATTCATCAGCTTGCCGGCGATTCTGACGGTCTTGGCGTCCTCTTTGGAAGCGCCCATTTCCTCGGCGATGCTTTTCGCCACTTCTCCCACCCGCTCGGAGTGGTGAGCCGAGAACGGATCACGACGGTCAACCACGCTGACCAGGGTGCTGATCAACTGGTTAAGCATGTTTTCACTGCGCCGGCGCTCTTTGGTCAGGTCGGTTATGTCGTCCAGGATCATCAGCACGGCGGGGGGGAAATCCCGGTCTCCGCGCAGCGGAATATGATCAGACCTGATCACCGCGAAGTCTTCGTCGCCCTCTTCGCCGAAGGTGTGAAAATGCTGCTCGCGGACGTCGGAAGCATTATTGTCCCTGGCGAAACGTTCGAGGATGTCGCGGTTGATCTCGGCGTAAGCCTCCGCCTGCACAGGCCCCATGACGGCGGCCATGGTCTTGCCGATCATCTCCTTGGGCGTGATGCCGGTGCCCCTGGCGGCCGGTTCGTTGGCGAAGGTGTATCTGGCGTCGCCGGAGACCGCGACGATCTTGGTCGGCTGGCTGTTGGTGACCACATTCATGAACTTGGTCATGTTCTCGAAGCGCTCGGAATTGATGCGGGCTTTTTCAAGGGCTTCGGTGGCGCGCAGCGAGCTTCCGTGGCGCCAAACGGCGATAATGGCGATGGTGACGCCGACGATGATCAAAACAAAGACGATCAGGATGGTCTTCAGGCGCGTTTCGGTGCCGGACAGGGCCTCGTCGCGGGTAATCGTGCGCACAATGACCCAAGGCAGGCCGGCCAGCGGCCTGGACGTTACAAGCACGTCTTTGGCGGCATAGTTTTTCTTCACGGCGAAGCCGCCGGGTTTTTCCAGCGCGAAGGCCTCGGCCAGATCAGGCGTGTCAAGCGCCAGTGAGCGCTTCAACGGCTCCGTTCCGTCGGCCAGCGGGGAGATGTATTCCACCGTCGCGCCGGTGGAGCGGACGAGGTAGGTCTCTGCGGTTTGCGCCGTGTCGCCCAGTTGCTTCAGTCTTTCAAAGAGGCTTTTGTCGATGACGCGAAGCCCGACGACGGCGCCGATGCCGCGAGCGCCGGCGCCGCTGTCCTGGATGCCGAACACCGGCAAAACAAAGCCGATGGTGGGCAGATTGCTGGCGCCCATGTAGACGTCGATGATCGCCGGTTCGCCGTCAAGGGCGGTGGCGATGGCCTTGCGAATCTTGCCGGTGATCGGCGGCATGTCTGATGTGCTGACGATGGCCTTGCCGTCGGCGTCGGTGATGCCGAGTCCGGCGACGCCGACCTTTTCCACGTTGGCGGCTATTTCTCCCGTCGCCATGGGGGACTTGAATCCCGTCCGTTCCGCCGTCGCCATAAGCAGGTTGCGCAAGTATGACGCCTGGGCCGGTTCGTCGGAACCTGCCGCTGAGCCTTCGGCCATGGCAAGTTCGCTCATGTAAAGCTGGAGCGAGGCGTTCTCCGTCAACTCACGCAGGGAAGCGAAGTTCTGGTCTACCCATTCATTGATCGACGCCGCCCGGCTGTCGGCGACTATCCCCAGGATGGTCTGCCATTCCTGGAGTTTTCTCAGGCGTTCGTCTTCGACGAATTTAAGGGAGAAGAAAACGGCGCCGGCGATCACGGCGGCCATGCAAAGACCGATGGCGAGAGCCATCCTGTTCATGCGCCTGCGCGGTTCTCCCTCAGGCGCCGCTTTTGACTTTTCAGGCTCGTCAACGGTCTTGTCAGCCGGCTCTCCCATGACGCCCCCTTACGACAATAATGAATGCCGCCCGGATTCTTACGGTAACGGCAGCCGGAAGCAAGGGGGAATCTTGCGGGCGGCTCAACATATCATGTGCTGTCGTCAAGGTGGCGACCCCGCCCTTGACTTGCCTTTGCGCCGTCAATAGAGTGCGCGGATTCGGTACGACGTCCTGCGGGGCGCCGCCGGTCCGCGAGTTTCGCGCACCGGCGTTTTTTGTTGTTTAAGACATTTTTTCAGGGAAAAGCGGCGACCTCCATGTTTGATAGCCTGAGTGATCGGTTAGGCGAGATATTCGACAAGCTGAGAAAGCGCGGCGCGCTTTCCGAGGCCGATGTCTCCACTGCGTTGCATGAGGTGCGCACGGCTCTGCTTGAAGCCGACGTGGCTCTTCCCGTGGTCAAGGATTTCATAGCTTCGGCCATGGAGCGCGCCGTCGGCTCGGAAGTTCTGCGTAGCGTCACTCCCGGTCAAATGGTGATCAAGATCGTCAACGATCATCTGGTGGAGATGCTGGGGACCGAAGGAAACGACATCAATCTTGTCGGAGTCCCGCCGGTCGCCGTTCTCATGATCGGCCTACAGGGATCGGGCAAGACCACCACCTGCGCCAAGCTGGGCCTGCGCCTCAAGAGCCGTGAAAAAAAGAAGGTGCTGATGGCGTCTCTGGACGTCTACCGCCCGGCGGCGCAGCAGCAGTTGACGGTATTGGGCAAACAGGCCGAAGTCGCCGTTCTTCCCGTCATCTTCGGCGAACAGCCGTTAGCCATCGCCAAACGGGCCATGGACGCCGGACGGCGTGAAGGCATGGACGTAGTGATCCTTGATACCGCAGGCCGCCTGCATATCGACGATCAACTCATGGCCGAGTTGATCGCCGTCAAGAACGCGACAAAGCCCATCGAGACTCTCCTGATCGCCGACGCCATGACCGGCCAGGACGCCGTCAACATAGCCAAGGAATTCCACGGCAAGGTGGGGATCACCGGCATCGTTCTCACGCGGGTTGACGGCGATGCAAGGGGCGGCGCCGCTCTTTCCATGAGGTCAATCACCGGCCGGCCCATCAAGTTCATGGGCGTCGGCGAGAAGCTGGATGCGCTGGAGTCCTTCCAGGCCGAGCGCGTCGCCGGACGAATCCTCGGCATGGGCGACATCGTAGGTCTGGTGGAAAAGGCCGCCGAAACCATCGACAAGGAAGACGCCGAAAAGATGGCGGCCAAGATGATGAAGGGCAAGTTCACCCTGGATGACATGTCCGAACAACTGGGCCAACTGCGCAATATGGGCAGCCTCGAAGGCCTGCTCGGCATGATCCCCGGAATCAACAAGATGAAGAAGGAGATTTCGGAAGCTAAAATCGATGACAGGATGATCGCCCGCCAACAGGCGATTATCCGCTCCATGACCTTGAGCGAGAGACAAAATTCCAATCTTCTCAACGGGTCCAGGCGGCGACGCATCGCCTCCGGCTCCGGCACTTCCGTGCAGGAAGTCAACCGGCTGCTCAAACAGTTCATGCAGATGTCGACGATGATGAAAAAGATGAGCAAAATGAGCAAAAAAGGCCTGGGACGCGGCGGCGGCATGCCGCCCGGCCTCATGCCTCCGACGGGGCATCCCAGAGGGCCGATGCGCTGATTTAGAACATGTAAGTAAATTTATCAAATAACCAACAGAAGGACCAAGCAGCAACATGGCATTAAAAATCCGTTTATCCCGTGGCGGCGCAAAGAAAAGCCCCTTTTATCGAATCGTGGTGGCTGACGCCCGCAGCCCCCGCGACGGCCGCTATGTCGAAAGGGTCGGCGCCTACAATCCGATGGTGGCGAAGGATCATCCCGAGCGCCTTGTTTTAAAGAATGAACGGATTACCTACTGGCTCGGCGTCGGCGCCCAGCCGACCGACCGCGTCGCCAGATTCCTCAGCGACGCCGGCTTTATGAAAAAGCCAGAGATCCACGAACAAACCAAAAAGAGCAAGCCGAGGGCCAAGACCCTGGAGCGCATGAAGAACGCGGCAGAAGCGGAAGCGGCAAAGGCGGCGGCGGAAGCCCCGGTCGTGGAAGCTCCCGTAGCCGAAGCCCCGGTCGCCGAAGCTCCCGCCGAATAGGAGAAAAAGCACGGTTAAGCGACAGAAACAACCTTCGATAGGCGGTCTGATTTGCGTCGGCGTTATTTCCGGGGCGCACGGCTTGCGGGGAGAGGTGCGGCTGAAGAGTTTCACCGCCGATCCGTCCGCTATCGGCGCCTACGGAGCGTTGCTTGACGAAACGGAGAAGCGTTCCTTTAAGGTCCGAATCGCCGGTCGCGGCAAGGACCATCTGATCGCCCGTTTAGAAGGGGTGGATGACCGTAACGCCGCCGAGACGCTCAAGGGCGTAAAGCTCTATATTCGCCGCACGGCGCTGCCCGATCCCGGCGAGGATGAGTACTACCATGCCGACCTTATCGGCCTTGCCGCCGAGTCGGTTGACGGCAAAAAGCTGGGGATGGTGAAGGCGGTTCATGATTTCGGCGCCGGCGCCATTCTGGAAATTGAGGCGCTGATGATCCCCTTCACCCGTCTGACGGCGCCGAAGGTGGATATGAAGGGAGGCCGGATAGTGATCAATCCGCCTCCGGACTTGCCGGACGCGAACGAGGAGGAAAAAAGGTGACGACGGACGCGGCAAGCGCATGGACGGTCAAGGTTTTGACCCTGTTCCCGGAGATGTTTCCGGGACCGCTGGAATGCTCGCTGGCCGGTCAGGCGCTGAAAGATGGCGTTTGGGCGCTGGAAACAGTGGACATTCGCAACTTTGCGCGCAATAAACACCGCTCCGTTGACGCCCCGCCTTTCGGCGGCGGACCCGGAATGGTAATGCGCGCCGATGTGACGGACGCTGCAATCGAGTCGGCGATGGGTTCGCCCGGAAAAATATCCGGCGCCTTGCCGTTGATTTACCTGACGCCACGCGGACGTCCGCTGACGCAAAAGCGGGTTCGTGAATTGGCGAAAGGGCCGGGAATGGTTGTTCTCTGCGGTCGCTTCGAAGGCGTTGACGAGCGGGTGCTTGAGGCACAAAATGCGGAAGAGCTGAGTCTCGGCGATTTCGTTCTTTCCGGCGGCGAACCGGCGGCGATTGCGTTGATCGACGCCTGTCTGCGTCTTTTGCCGGGCGTACTGGGAAAGGAAGAGTCGCTGAGGGAGGAAAGTTTTGAGAGGGGACTTCTTGAGTATCCCCAATACACGCGGCCCCGGGTATGGAAGGGCCGGGAGGCGCCGGAAGTTCTGATCTCGGGCCACCATGGAAAAATTCAAGCCTGGCGTCTCGCCCGGGCGGAAAGTATAACGCGGTCGCGCCGGCCTGATCTTTGGGCCGAATACGCCGCCGATAGAAGCAAAGGATGTGAGCCGTGAATATTATGAAAGAACTCGAAAACGAGCAGTTGAAAAAACTGACGGCGGGCCGCGCTATTCCCGAATTCGCTCCCGGCGATACGCTGAAGGTCAACGTCAAAGTGGTGGAAGGCGCCCGTGAGCGCGTCCAGGCCTACGAAGGCGTCTGCATCGCCCGCAGAAACAGGGGGCTGAATTCGGCCTTCACCGTGCGCAAGATTTCCTCGGGCGAGGGCGTCGAGAGGGTATTCCCCCTCTATTCGCCGTCCATCGATTCAATCGAGGTGGTGCGCCGGGGCGATGTGCGGCGGGCCAAGCTCTATTACCTGCGCGGGCGCACCGGCAAGGCGGCGCGCATCGCCGAGAAGACCGACGGCTTCTCCGGCAAGGTAGCCGCTATACAAAAGGGTGAAGCCGCCGACGCCAAGGCTGGAAAACATAACAAGGCCGCTCAAAAGTAACCGCGCCCATACGCAAAATTATGCCTAAAACCTTGTTCGACAAGATATGGAGCAGCCATGTCGTCGATACCTCCGACGACGGCTCCTGTCTGCTCTATATCGACCGTCATCTGGTGCATGATGTCACCAGCCCCCAGGCCTTCGAGGGGCTGAGAAACTCCGGTCGCAAGGTCCGCCGGACCAAGGCCACGCTGGCGGTGGCCGATCACAACGTGCCGACCGTTGATCGCTCCGGCCCCATCGCCGATGAGCTGTCCCGCGCCCAGGTGGAAGCCCTTGAGGCCAATGTCGCTTATTTCAACGTCCCCTACTTTGCCATTGATGATATTCGCCAAGGCGTTGTTCACATCGTCGGCCCCGAGCAGGGATTCACCCTGCCCGGCATGACCATCGTCTGCGGCGACTCCCACACCGCCACCCACGGCGCCTTTGGGGCGCTGGCCTTCGGCATCGGCACGTCGGAGGTGGAACATGTGCTGGCCACCAGCGCCCTGATGCAACAGCCGGCCAAAAACATGCGTGTTCATGTGGAGGGCGATTTGCCCGAAGGCGTCACGGCCAAAGACCTGGTGATGGCCATCATCGGGCGCATAGGAACCGCCGGCGGCACCGGCTATGTCATCGAATACACCGGACAAGCGATCCGCTCCCTGTCCATGGAAGGACGGATGACGGTATGCAACATGACCATCGAGGGCGGGGCCAGGGCCGGACTGATCGCGCCGGATGAGACTACCTATGAATATCTCAAGGGCCGGCCGATGGCGCCCAAGGGCGCGATCTGGGAAAGCGCCGTCGCCTACTGGAAGACGTTGGCCTCCGACGACGGCGCAAAGTACGATGCCGACATCGCCGTCAATGCCGCGAGTCTGGAGCCGCAGGTAACATGGGGGACAAGCCCGGAAAACGTGCTGCCCATCTCCGCCGTCGTCCCCGACCCCTCGCGGGAAACCGACCCGGCCAGACGCCGGGCCATGGAACGGGCGCTGGACTACATGGATTTAAGACCGGGCGCCCGGCTCGACGGAATAGCAATAGACCGGGTGTTCATCGGCTCATGCACCAACGGCCGCATTGAAGACCTGCGGGCGGCGGCTGAAGTCGTCAACGGTCGCAAGGTGGCCTCCGGCGTCGGCGCGATGGTGGTTCCCGGTTCCGGGCTGGTCAAGGAACAAGCCGAAGCCGAGGGCCTGGACAAGATATTTATCAACGCCGGATTCGAGTGGCGCGAGGCCGGATGCTCGATGTGTCTGGCGATGAACGCCGATCGGCTGGAGCCGGGAGAGCGTTGCGCCTCGACTTCCAACCGCAACTTTGAGGGCCGCCAGGGCCGAGGCGGCCGCACCCATCTGGTAAGCCCGGCCATGGCGGCAGCGGCGGCGATTGCCGGCAAGCTGACCGATGTCAGGAAGCTGTAGCGGACAGACGTCAATTGGGGGTAAAATGGCGTTATTGCATTTCAGGGAGGAGCGACATATGCCTAATCGTAATATGGATGTAGAAAGAATTGTCGGCCAGTTCCGCCGCTTTGGCCCTGTCGGACCGGTGTACGAAGTATTAGGCGTTGTTCGGTCTCTCGATGACTACGATGCGCTGTTGCGGGTGCGTATTATCGAGACCGGCGAAGAGGCAGAGTATCGTTATTCACATGCCGTGGATGACCCAAAGGAAAACTGATGTTCGCAATCGCTTTTGACTTGGTGGTGAAGGATACGGAGACTAGCCATCCCAAGGGGGTGTCCCAAGCTTACCAAGACATCGGGAAGGAACTCAGCAGGTTTGGCTTCGATAGAATTCAAGGAAGCGTTTACATCACCGAGAATGATGATCTGGCCAACCTTTTTCGGGCCATAATGACCATGAAGGCTTTACCGTGGCTCCCTGCGTCAATCAGAGACATCCGCGCTTTCAAGGTTGAGCATTGGTCCGATTTTACTTCTGTGATCAAGAACGACTGATACAAAAGGCGCCATGCAAAAGTTCACCACCCTTACCGGCGTTGCCGCGCCGCTGGACATGATCAACGTCGATACCGACATGATCATCCCCAAGCAGTTCCTGAAAACCATCAAACGCTCGGGGCTGGGCGCCAACCTGTTCGATGAGATGCGCTTTAATGAGCGGGGGGAAGAAATTCCCGGCTTCGTGCTCAACAAGCCGGCCTACCGCAAGGCCGTCATCCTGATCGCCGGCGATAACTTCGGCTGCGGCTCGTCGCGTGAACACGCGCCGTGGGCCTTGCTGGATTTCGGCATCCGTTGCCTCATCGCCCCCGGCTTCGCCGATATCTTTTACAACAACTGCTTCAAGAACGGCATCCTGCCCGTCAAGCTGCCGAAGGCCGATGTCGATAAGTTGATGAAGGATGCCGAACGCGGCGGCGCCGCCACAGTCACCATCGACCTGCAAAGTCAAACGATTACCGGCCCTGACGGAAGCTCTATTTCCTTTGACATCGACCCGTTGCGCAAGCATTACCTGCTCAACGGCCTGGACGATATCGGACTGACCATGGAAAAGTCGGAAAAGATCGACGCTTTTGAGGAAAAGCAGAAGTTAACGCAACCCTGGCTGCACTTGTAAAAGGAAATCGTCTCATGGCCGCCGACAAAAAGCTTTTGATCCTTCCCGGCGACGGCATCGGCCCCGAGGTCATGGATCAGGTGCGCCGCGTCATTGATGTTATCGGCAAGCTGCGCAAAGTCGCCATCGACATTTCAGACGGCTTGATCGGCGGCGCTTCGATTGACGTAAACGGCGTACCGCTGACCGAAGAAACCATTGCCGAGGCCAGGAAAGCCGACGCCGTAATGCTGGGTGCCGTCGGCGGCCCCAAGTGGGACAACCTGCCGTTCGAGATCAAGCCGGAGCGCGGACTGCTGGGGATACGCAAGGAACTGGGCCTGTTCGCCAACCTGCGCCCGGCGGTGGTGTTTGATTCCATGGTCGGGGCTTCCAGCCTCAAAGAAGATGTGGTCAAGGGCCTGGACATCATGATCGTCCGCGAATTGACCGGCGGCATTTACTTCGGCGAGCCTAGAGGCGTTGAGGACCTGTCCGGCGGCGGGCGCAAGGGCTACAACACCCTGGTTTACACCACCGGGGAGATCGAGCGCATCGCCCATGTCGCCTTCGGTCTGGCGATGACTCGCGGCAAGCGCCTGTGTTCGGTGGACAAAGCCAACGTGCTGGACTGCATGGCGCTGTGGCGTGAGGTGGTAACGAGCGTCGCCGCCGACTATCCGCAGGTGGAACTGTCCCATATGTACGTCGATAACGCCGCCATGCAGTTGGTGCGCGCCCCCAAGCAGTTCGACGTGATCGTCACCGACAACATGTTCGGCGACATCCTGTCCGACGAGGCGTCGATGCTGACCGGCTCGCTGGGGATGCTGCCCTCGGCCGGCCTCGGCGCCGCCGATCATAGGGGACGACGCAACGCCATGTACGAGCCTGTGCACGGCTCGGCTCCCGATATCGCCGGCAAGGGCATCGCCAATCCGCTGGCCGCCCTGCTCAGTTTCGCCATGTGTCTGCGCTATTCATTCGACATGGCCAGGGACGCCGATTTCATCGAGACGGCGGTCAGGAACGTCCTCGACGGCGGCTTGCGCACCGCCGACATCATGCAGCCGGGCAAGGCCAAAGTCTCGACATCGGTAATGGGCGACGCCGTCATCCAGGCGCTGGAGAAACTGATCCGGTAACACCCTGGGCGTAGGGGAATTGACATTTGATTTGGCGTGGCGGATTATCGATACATGACAGCTATTACCTTCGATACGCTGAAACTTGCCCGCAAGCTCGAAGCCGCCGGATTCGGGACCAAGCAGGCCGCCGATACGGCTGAGGCTTTGGCCGAAAGCATGGCCGAAGTTTCGGGGTTGGCGACAAAGGAAGATGTTTTCCGCCTGGAAGCAAAAATCGAGGCGACGAAGACCGAAATTCTGAAATGGATGTTCACCTCCGCCCTGGCCCAGGTCGGCGCCATCGTCGCCTTGTTGAAGCTCTTGTGAGTTCGTCTGTTTCCTTCAAGAATGGAAATCCAAGGCAACGATTGCACCCCCAAGATCAAGGGCGCCGAGACGTTGGTGCTACTCATTATGAAAAAGTCTTAACCATCGACCATCTAGCCCGTGGGGCGGAGACGGGCCTGGATAATTTTTTGATCAAAATGGGATGGCAATAAAGCCCCTCCCCGATCAGGACCTTCCCCAAAAACCGAAACATGAAACATTCAAGCCATTGAAGTGATTCTGGAATCTGCTCTTTTAAAGTGAAACGATGATTTTTCGTGGAGGCTGGCATCATCAACATCGCCGCCGGGTTTGATCGTCGTAACCGCAAGAGAAATTGCGCCACCAGCTTCAGAATGCTATTTTTGCAACAGGTCTAACAGATAAATTTTATTTAGCTGAACACTCAAATTCCTGAGATGGATAGTGACTGAGGGAGAATTCATGATCGACATAGCAGATTTTGCCATTCTTGCGCCCGTTCCCCTCGAACACCTTCAGACGGGCAAGCAAGTCGCAGACGCCAAAGGATTCGTGGCATTCGGATCAAAAAAGTGGGAGCTTTTCCGGAAAGTTGATGAGAAACGGCATGGACTCCGGGTGCCCACCATCATCTACCCCTCGCACGAGGGCGTCCCTAGCAAGCTCACCTTTATGGTGACTTGGTTCGGCTGGTATATCGCATATATGGATAGCGTCGGAGGCGCGCACCCGTTCGGAATGACGCATCGGCCTCCGACGACCAACAAATATGACTCGGACAACAGTGGGCATTGGGCCGTATTTTGGCACGTTGAGGGCCTACGGGAACTGCCAAAAAACCTCTATCTGCCAATCAGCAAAATTGAGACCGTCAAAGAAGGTTGGAGGAAAAACGCACCGCCACGAGGACCGGAACTGGTCGCAATCCCCCCTAAGCTATTGAACTTAGCACAGACTCGTGATGTTGAACCAAACCCTCCCCGATCTGTTGCAACCGCTGACCGATCAGCGTAGATAATGGCCCCCTTCGGCTTGGCATACACGGAGTTGTTTTATCATGGGCTACAAGGTTGCGGTCGTCGGCGCCACCGGCAATGTCGGGCGCGAGATGCTTACCATTCTGAGCGAGCGGGAGTTCCCGGCGGATGAGGTGACGGCGCTGGCGTCTTCGCGCTCCGTCGGCATGGAAGTATCGTTCGGCGATAATACTTTGAAGGTTAGAGACCTGGAGACCTTCGACTTCGCCGGCGCCGACATCGTTTTGTCGTCTCCCGGCGCGGCGGTGTCCAGGATACACGCCCCGCGCGCCGCCAAGGCCGGCGCCGTGGTCATCGACAACACGTCTTGTTTCCGCATGGAAATGGATATTCCGCTGGTGGTCCCCGAAGTAAACCCGGAGGCCATCGGCGGGTATACAAAACGCAACATCATCGCCAACCCCAACTGCTCGACCATTCAGATGGTGGTGGCGTTGAAGCCGCTGCATGATCTGGCCCCCATCAAGCGGGTGGTGGTCTCCACCTATCAATCAACGTCGGGCGGCGGCAAGGAAGCCATGGACGAACTGTTCAACCAGACCAGGGGCATTTTCGTCAACGAGCCTGTCCTCAAGCACCAGAAGATATTCACCAAGCAGATCGCCTTTAACTGCATTCCCCACATCGACGTCTTCATGGAGGACGGCGCCACCAAGGAAGAATGGAAGATGGCGGTGGAAACCAGAAAGATCATGGGCGCAGATATCCAGGTCTTCGCCACCTGCGTGCGGGTGCCGGTGTTCATCGGCCACGCCGAAGCGGTCAATGTCGAGTTCACTCGTCCCGTTTCCGAGAAGGAGGCCCGCGCCGCCCTGAAGAAAGCGCCGGGGGTCACCGTCGTCGATCACCGCGCCGATGAAGGCTACGTCACCCCCGCCGAATGTTCGGGCGAGGACGCGGTCTACGTCAGCCGCATCCGCAAAGACCCGACGGTGAAGAACGGTCTGGCTTTCTGGTGCGTTTCCGACAACCTGCGCAAGGGCGCCGCTCTCAACGCCGTCCAGATCGCCGAGGAACTGGTTAAATCGTTTTTATAGGTGAATCGCCCGTCCGCCCGCCGCCATCGCCGCTTCTTTAAGCGCCTCGGACAGGCCGGGATGGGCGTGGCAAGTGCGGGCGATGTCCTCGGCCGAGCCGCCGAACTCCATCACCGCCACCGCTTCCTGGATGATGTCGCCGGCCGCCGGGCCGACGATGTGAACGCCGAGCACGGCGTCGGTCTTGGCGTCGGCCAGCACCTTGACGAAGCCTTCGGCGTCGGCGTTGGCCCGCGCCCGCGAGTTGGCGGAGAACGGGAACTTGCCGACGTTGTAAGCGATGCCGTCTTTCTTCAGGCTTTCCTCGGTCTTGCCGACGGAGGCCGCTTCCGGCCAGGTGTAAACGACGCCGGGAATGGCCGCATAGTTTACATGGCCTGATTGTCCGGCCAGATTTTCGGCTGCCGCCACCCCCTCCTCCTCCGCCTTATGGGCCAGCATCATGCCGCCGATAACGTCGCCGACGGCGAAGACGCCGGGAACGGAGGTTTGATATTTTCCATCCACCTTGATAAAGCCGCGCTGATCCATCACGACGCCCGCCGCTTCCAGGCCCAGCCCCGCCGTATAGGGGCGGCGACCGATAGCGACCAGCACGATATCGGCGGTGATGGTCTCGGCCTCGCCGCCGGCCACAGGCTCGACGGTGAGGACGACCCCGGACTTGGCGGTCCTGGCGCCGGTCACTTTGCTGGACAGCTTGAAGGCCATGCCCTGTTTCTTGAGGGAGCGCTCCATCTGCCTGACCACGTCGCCGTCCATGCCGGGAAGTATCCGGTCGAGGAACTCGACCACGGTCACTTTCGTTCCCAGCCGGCGCCACACCGAACCTAATTCCAGACCGATAACGCCGGCGCCGATCACCGCCATCGTTTTGGGAACTTTAGTAAGAGACAAAGCGCCGGTGGAGCTGACGATGGTTTTCTCATCCACCTCGACGCCGGGCAACGGCGCCGAACAGGAGCCGGTGGCGATCAGGATGTTCTTTGTTTTCAGGACTTGGGGAGATTTGCCGCCGCTCACCGTAACTTCGTTCGGGCCGGTGACGGCCCCGGCGCCGATGATGTAGGCCACCTTGTTCTTTTTGAACAGAAACTCGATGCCTTTGGTCAGATCGCCGACCACCGCGTCCTTGCGCTTCATCATGGCGGCCACGTCCATCTCCACCTTGGAGGCCGTGATGCCGTGAGCGGCGAATTCCTCGTGCGCCGTCGCATAGTGGTGAGATGATTGCAGCAGGGCCTTGGACGGAATGCAGCCGACATTGAGGCAAGTGCCGCCCGGCGTTCCCCGCTTGTCCACGCAGGCAACGCTCATGCCCAACTGGGCGGCGCGGATGGCGGCGACGTACCCCCCCGGCCCGCCGCCGATAACGATGAGATCGTATGAATCGCTCATGACGTTACGGAGGGTAAGCCATATTCGCTAAATCTCAAATACTTTGTAATTTAATCCGCAGATTGCGCCGATTTGCGCTGATTAGAAAATACCACCCGTCTGAACGAACTTTTCTGACCGCTGCTCGTCTCTTGAATCTGCGTCAATCTGCGTAATCTGTGGATTATCAACATTGCCGTAATTTAATCCGCAGATTGCGCCGATTTGCGCAGATTAGAAAACACCACCCGTTTGAACTCAAGACTCTGCCGACCGAAATTCAACAGCAGCCCGCGTTCCAGTCGCGTCGCCTTGAGATAGTTTAATAGCTGCGCCTGCTCAATGCCGGTGATGGCTTGCAGCGCCTTTAGTTCGACGATTATACTTTCATAACAAACAAAATCAGCCCGGTACGAGCAGGTCAGCAACCTGCCCTTGTAATGCACCGGCAACTCCACTTCACGCACAGACGGAATTTCTCGGGCCGCAAACTCAATCGCCAACGCTTCCTGATAAACCGCCTCCAGGAATCCCGGACCCAGTCGTCGATGAACCTCCATCGCCGCGCCAATAATGGCGTGCGTTTGCTCGTCTCTTGAATCTGCGTGGTCAATATCCCGCCTCGTCGCCGTAATTTAATCCGCAGATTGCGCCGATTTACGCAGATTAGAAAACACTGCCCGTTTGAACTCAAGACTCTGAACTTCTCAGGCCGCTGCTCGTCTCTTAAATCTGCGTCAATCTGCGTAATCTGTTGTCTAATTCCGG
>MIAA01000048.1:27360-29846 GCA_001830425.1 Rhodospirillales bacterium RIFCSPLOWO2_02_FULL_58_16 | reverse complement strand
TGTCATTCACCGCCGCCACATCGACGGTGACGGTAGAAGTGGCTGTGCCGCCTATGCCGTCGGAGATTGTATAGTCGAAGGCAGCCGCGCCGTTGAAGTTCGCCGTGGGCGTAAATACCACGTTGCCATTCACATCCAAGGCAACCGTGCCACCCACGGCGTTGCCAACCGCAGTCAGCGTCAGCGGATTGCCGTCCGTGTCACTGTCGTTGGCAAGCAAACTGGAGGCCAGGATCGTCACCGCCGTATCCTCGGTGGTCAAAGCCGTGTCGACCCCGGCAACAGGCGCGTCGTTCATAGGGGCGACGTCCACCGTCACCGTCTGGGTGGCCGCGCCGCCCTGGCTATCAGAGACCGTGTAATCGAACATTGCCGCGCCGTTGAAGTCGGCGGTCGGCGTAAACACCACGTCGCCGGAGGCGTCCAGAGCCACCGTGCCGTTAACGGCATTGGAAACCGAGGTCAATGATAGAACATCACCATCAATGTCTGTGTCGTCAGCCAGCAGCGAAGCAGCGGAGATCGTCACCGGCGTGTCCTCAGCGGTGACCGCCGTGTCGGCAACAGCCACCGGAGTGTCATTCACCGCCGCCACATCGACGGTGACGGTAGAAGTGGCGGTGCCGCCCATGCCGTCGGAGATTGTATAGTCGAAGGCAGCCGCGCCGTTGAAGTTGGCCATCGGCGTAAACACCACGTCGCCGGCCGCGTTCAGGGCCACCACTCCGCCAATCGCGTTGGAGACCGCAGTCAGCGTCAGCAGGTTGCCGTCCACGTCGCCGTCGTTGGCAAGCAGACTTGAAGTCAGGATCGTGATCGAAGCGTCTTCCGTCGTCGAAGCCACATCGACCCCGGCAATCGGCGCGTCGTTGACCGGGGCGACGTCAACCGTCACCGTCTGAATGGCGGTCCCACCTTGACCGTCGGAGACCGTGTAATCAAACGTTGCCGCGCCGTTGAAGTTGGTTGCTGGCGTAAACACTACGTTGCCGGAGGCGTCCAGAGCCACCGTGCCGCTAACGGCATTGGAAACCGAAGTGAGGCTCAACGCGCCGCCATCGATATCCGTATCGTTGGCAAGCAAGCTCGACGTAGTGATCGTTACCGCCGTGTCCTCGGCAGTGGACACTGAATCCGTTATGGTAATTGGCGCGTCGTTCACGGACGCGACATTCACCGTCACTGTCTGGGTGGCCGCGCCGCCCTGGCCGTCGGAAACCGTATAATCGAACGTTGTCGCGCCGTTGAAGTTAGCGTTAGGCGTAAACACCACGCCCCCGTTCACATCAAGGGCGACCGTTCCGCCGACCGCGTTGCCCACCGCAGTCAGCGTCAGCGGATTGCCATCGATGTCACTGTCGTTGGCAAGCAAACTGGAGGCCAGAATCGTCACCGCCGTGTCCTCCGAGGTCGAGGCGCCATCGGCGCCCGCCACCGGCGCGTCATTCACAGGCGCAACGTTCACCGTCACTGTCTGGGTGGCCGCGCCACCTTGGCCGTCGGAAACCGTGTAATCGAAGCTGGCGGCACCGTTGAAGTTGGCATCGGGCGTGAACACCACGTCCCCGTTCACATTCAGGGCGACCGTTCCGCCGGCCGCGTTGCCCACCGCAGTCAGCGTCAGCGGGTTGCCGTCGACGTCGCCGTCGTTGGCAAGCAAACTGGAGGCCAGGATGGTCACCGCCGTGTCCTCGGCGGTCGAAGCCGTGTCGGCGCCCGCCACCGGCGCATCATTGACCGGGGCGACGTTCACCATCACCGTCTGGGTTGCCATGCCACCTTGTCCGTCGATGACGGTGTAGTCGAAGCTGGCAGCGCCGTTGAAGTTCGCCGTGGGCGTGAATACTACGTCCCCGTTCACATCAAGGACGACCGTTCCGCCGACCGCGTTGCCCACTGCAGTCAGCGTCAGCGGATTACCGTCGACGTCGCTGTCGTTTGCCAACAGACTCGACGCCAAGATCGTTACCGCCGTGTCCTCGGCAGTGGAGACTGAATCCGCTGTGGCAATCGGTGCGTCGTTCACCGGGGCGACGCTCACCGTCACCGTCTGCGTTGCCGTGCCACCTTGTCCGTCGATGACGGTGCAGTCGAAGCTGGCTGGCCCGTTGAAGTTCACCGTGGGCGCGAACACTACGTCCCCGTTCACGTCAAGGGCGACCGTTCCGCCAATCGCATTACCAACCGCAGTTAGCGTCAGCGGATTGCCATCGATGTCACTGTCGTTGGCAAGCAAACTGGAGGCCAGAATCGTCACCGCCGTATCTTCCAAGGTCGAGGTACTGTCGACGCCCGCCCCCGGCGCGTCGTTCACCGGGGCAACGTTCACCGTCACTGTCTGGGTGGCCGTGCCACCTTGTCCGTCGATGACGGTGTAGTCGAAGCTGGCTGGCCCGTTGAAGTTGGCAGTGGGCGTGAACATCACGTCCCCGTTCACATTCAGGGCGACCGTGCCACCCACGGCATTGGAAACCGAGGTCAATGAT
>MIAA01000048.1:0-27352 GCA_001830425.1 Rhodospirillales bacterium RIFCSPLOWO2_02_FULL_58_16 | reverse complement strand
GCGTGTCTTCTGAGGTAGCGGCATTATCGGCCCCCGTTACCGGCAAGAAATTGGAGCCATTAATTATTACCGTCTTGTCATAAAATTTCAGGCGCTCAACATTGGAAAGCGTATCCGTTCCTTCATTGCCATTCACAACTGGCGCCTGGTCCATGATCGTTATCATTCCGCCAGTGATTGTGACACCGTAATCGAAAAAGTTACCGGCATACACCGCCACGTCGTCTCCAATTCCGCCGTCGAACGTATCGTTGCCCCAACCTCCATTCAGCGTGTCGTTGCCGGCACCGCCGTTGAGGACATTATCCCCACTGCCCCCGGTCAGGCTGTCGGCTAAATTCGATCCGGTAATGTTTTCAATGCCGGTCAAAACATCACCAGCAGCGTCGCCTCCGGAGGCGGATCCCGTGGCAAGATCGATGGTCACCCCGCCGGTCGAGCCGTCATAAGATGCCGTGTCGACGCCGGTGCCGCCTTTCATGGTGTCGGCGCCCGCCCCGCCGTCCAGTATGTCATCACCCGAACCGCCGTCCAGCGTGTCGTTGCCGGAATTGCCGATTAAGGAGTTGGTTGTCTCGTCGCCTATCAGCCAATCATCAAAATTGGAGCCCTCAAGGTTTTCGATATTCCATAATGAGTCGCCCACAGCGGTCCCGCCCTGGACGATATTAATACTCTTTAAAGTTCCATCGACGACTCCGGTAATCTCGGCCCTGCCGTCACCGTCAATGTCAACGATCTGCATTTTATCAACGAGATGGTTGGTGTCGAAATTTGTTTTCCAAAAAGTAGGGATGGAGGCGTCATATAAACATATGCCCACGCCATTGGAATTGATGAGCACATCGTTCTGACCGTTCCCATCCAAATCAGAAATAGCAGAAATAGCGATGGCGGAAATGTTCAACGGCCAAGGGCCGGTGATTCTCTGGGACTGATTGGTGACGGGGTCCCACGAATACAGGCCATAAGAGGGCCAATGGGTAAGCACATCGTCCCTGCCATCGCCGTTGAGGTCCCCAACACCGATGGCCGAACTCCCGGTTTGTCCGAAACCGGTCCATATGCCGGTGGCGGAATTGCGCCAGTACATCCCATTGCCCTGCTGATCCAGGATGAGGTCATCACGACCGTCGCCGTTAATGTCGCCGGACATATAATTGGAGTTAGAGTAGATTAAAGGGTCCCCTGAAATTCCGATACTTGTGAAGTTTGAACCATTGAAATCAAACTGATAAGTGCCGATCCCGTCGAATCTGGCCATGATCTCGTCCAAGCCGTCACCGTCAAAATCACCCATCGTCACTTCGGAAACGTTTGTGGAGCCGTATGTGATATAGCTGTTGGCGGTTGCTGTTTTTCTCAGAATCCCCAATCCGCCCGTACTCCAGCCGACGGCCACGTCATTGTTGCCGCCGAAATTATCCATGTTGCCGGCCGCCATGGTTTGGATGCCGTTGCCGGTATATTGATTGAGAGCATGCCAGACGCCGTCGTTCACCTTGACCGTGACGCCCTCGGACGAATCGGTGTACGAGGCCGTGTCCCGGCCGGCGCCTCCATCGAGAAGATCTGAATAGCTGCCGCCAATCAAGATGTCATCGCCGGCGCCGCCATAAAGCTTGTCATGTCCAACTCGGCCTCCAAGGATGTTGCCCCCGGCGTCTCCGGTAAGGAGATCGTCATGGTCCGAACCGACGACATTTTCGATGCTAAACAATTGATCGCCTTCGGCGTGACCGCCAAGGCCGGTTCCCGTGGACAAATCAACCGTTACCCCGGCATCGGACGACCAGTAGGTGGCAAGATCGGCGCCCGCCCCGCCGTCGATGATGTCGGCGCCGGCGCCTCCATCGAGAAGATCTGAATAGCTGCCGCCGATCAGGATGTCATCGCCGGCGCCGCCATAAAGCTTGTCATGCCCAACTCGGCCTCCAAGGATGTTGCCCCCGGCGTCTCCGGTGAGAATATCGTCATGGTCCGAACCGACGACATTTTCGATGCTAAACAATTGATCGCCTTCGGCGTGACCGCCAAGACCGGTTCCTGTGGACAAATCAACCGTTACCCCGGCGTCGGACAACCAGTAGGTGACAAGATCGGCGCCCGCCCCGCCGTCGATGATATCGGCTCCGGCGCCGCCGTCGAGTTGATCGTCGCCTCTTCCAGTATGAAGTTCGTTATTCACATCGTTGCCGTATAGGTAGTCATCGCCGTCGCCGGTGATGATATTTTCTATTACGGCGCCGGTGGCAATCGTCACCGTGCGTCCGGCGATCCAGCTATTCTGGCCGGGATTCAAATAGATAAGGGTGTCATAGTCCACCGCCGAGGCGTTGATGGTATCAATACCGCCGTCGGTGTCCGTGACCACTGCCCTGGCTGCGTCGAATGATGGGAAAGCGCTCCAAAACTCGTTGGTGTATATGTAAGTATCATCCGCCGAAACCGTGTCGCCGTAGAGCTTGAGGGTCCAGTTGTTGATTGTGCCCACATCGCCGCCGGCGGCGTCAGTTACTTTCAAGATCCAGTTGCCGGTCCCGATCTCTCCCCAGTGGTGGGTGCTGGAGAGGGTGAAGTTTATGGCGCCGAGGTTGCTGCCCCGGCCCGTATTGTCATCAGGATTTTTTCCTGGTCGATCCACCAGCACGCTCTCAGTGCCGTCAGGAGACACCAGGGTGACGATTAGATCGCCGATGTTGGTGTGGGCGATATTCAGGTCCACCTCGACGTAATCTATATTAATTCCCGATGCAATATTGACGGTGTCGGTAACAGTTCCCAGATCGGCGATGGCCGTTCCGGGGGCGCTGGCGGCGCTGACCATGATCTCGTTGGCGAAGGTGCTCTGAGCTTGCCAAGTCTCGGCGAGACGGACCGCCGCATGGGCATCGACCACCCCAAAGCCGTAGTCGTTACTGACATGCAACCCGCCGCCGTTCCAATTTCCGGCGGCGTTGAAGCTCCAACTTTGATCGTTGTTGCTGTCAACAAGCCGTGACGAATAGGCGAGGATTTCCTGAACGTCGCGGTACCCCAGGTTGGGATTGGCCTCCAGCATCAGCGCCACGACGCCGGAGATGATCGGCGTTCCGCCGCAGGTGCCAGCGAACCACGTGTAGTCCGGGTTGCTGCCGTCCGCGCCGGCGTTATAGCCATTGACGCCCGTAAGGTCGGATGTTTGTAGCGACACACCCGGCGCGGAAACCAAAAGGCATGCTCCTGTGCTCGAGAAGGTCGCCAACCCGTTCTCGTTAACCGCCCCGACACCGATGGTGAAACGGGAGTTCACGTAGTTGTCGTAGTTGGCCGAATTGGCCTGATACGCAAAACCGCTCAAATGCACGCCGGAACTACGCTGGTTGCCGCCTGTTATCGCCATCACCGTGCCCAAGCCGCTTCGACCGGTCGTGACGGCATTTTGCAGGAGGGATCCCCAGTTCTGATAGGCGGCGGAATTAAAGTCTATGCTGAAGGGATCGTTATAAATCCCAATAATGTTGCCGACATCGGCCTCGGGCAGTTTGGCCAGGGCTTGATCCGTACCGGCCCATGTCGACCTGTATAAGGCCAGGGTTGCGCCATAAGCCACCCCGACGCCCCCTACACCGTTTCGGGCGGCGGCGATCAGACCCAGTACGGGCGTTGAATGCTCATTGCCGGCTGTTGTGGCGAATGGATCTCCGTCTCCATCCAAGAAATCGTAATCAGCGGCGGTGTCATAGTTCGCGGCCAGATCGGCATGGGTATATTCGACCCCATTCGTATCGAGTCCTGCGACTTTGACCCCGGCGCCGGTGTATTCCTGCCATACATCGGTAACATTGATGGCGTTCAAATGCCACTGAGTCGCAAAATTCGGATCGTCGGGCAGGGCCGAGTTGACCTTGATGATCGCCGTCTCGGTGGAAACGCCGCCACGCCCGTCGGAGACCGTATACTCAAGGCGAGCGTTGCCTATGTAGCCCGCATCGGGGGTAAAGACGATATTGCCATTGCCGTCGATATATGCCTCTCCATGTTTTCTAAAATTGGAGGTAGTAGCGTTTACTCCGGTGATGGTAAGCGCGTCGCCGTCCAGGTCATTGGCCCGGGACAACAGGTCGGAAGCTAAAATGGTGATGGATTGCGCACTGCGGGTTTCGGCGGCGCGCCAGTTAAAAGCAATATCCGGATTGGAGTTGGAAACGGCTGCCGCCATGTCTCCGTCGGCGAAGCGCATGGTTTCCACGCCGCGCAGAATATCCGCGCCATCGTTCACAGCGCCGATGCGCAGGTCGCTAACGGTGGTTTCATCGCCGACGGTGGTGATCGTGTAATCGGCCTGGTTGCCGGAAAATACGGCAACGTCGTTGCCGATGCCGCCGATGATATGGTCGTCGCCGGCGCCGCCGGTCAGCATATCGTCGCCGCCGCCGATCGAGCCCGCACCCTGCCGGATGTACCAGGCGTCACCAACCAGCCAGTCGTTGCCGGTTCCGCCATCAAGGATGTCGTTGCCGGCGAGGCCGGTCAGATATCCGGCATCTCCATAAATAATGTCGTCACCCTCGCCCCCCGTAAGGGTGTCGGCGTCGCCGTCCCCGTAGTGGTACATGGCGTCACCGAACATGTAATCGACGCCGCTTCCGCCGCTGATCTCATCGATGCCGGCGCCGCCGATGAGCGTATCGTTGCCGCCCCGCCCCTCCACCTTGTCGTCGTCATCGCCGCCGTCCAGATAATCTTCGCCGACGCCGCCGTACAGCAGGTCGTGGCCTCCCCAGCCCTCTGCGATGAATCCTTCCCTTCCTGTCGTGAAAAAATGGTCGCTGCCGATATCGCCGGAGGCTTTGAACGCTCCTTGAGCATCCATATCAAGGGTGACACGTTGCCCGTCGCGGACCGTGATTTCACGGCGACCGTCCTCATGCAAGGTGCGGATGGTCTTGACGCCGACGCCTTCAACCTTGATGCCTTCCGCGTAACTCAGCAGTCCCACGTCGCCCGCCTTCATGGTTGAGCCATCGGCCAAATAAACGCCGGACGTTCCGTAAATCTCGTTGCCGGCGATGTTTTTATAGGCGCCATCGGAAATCAAATCGATTGAGGTGATGTTCCGGTCGGCAAGGGTCTTTAATTCGCCGGCATCGGTTTCGCCGTCCTGATCCAGGTCCTGCCAGACGCGGAACTGCCCCCACCGGGCGTCGCCGGCATCCAACACTCCGTCCCCATTATCGAATGCTACCCGCAGGGCTTCCAGATCGGTTCGCGTGCCGGGGGCGTGCCGGGTCAAGATCAACTCATCCGTTGAGTTGACGGTCCCGTCGCCATCCAGGTCGATGATCAACATCCCGTCGCCGGCCCCGACCCAGCCGGTGTTTTCCTTGAATCCGTCGGCGTCGATGTCGAAGAAAACGTCCGATTCCTCCAGCCCCACCAATTCGATGGCGCCGTTCCCGTTAAGGTCCAGAACAACGGGAGTCTTGACGTTGTGCACCCGGTAGCCGCCGGCCACGTAGGTATGCAAATCATCCACCTCGAAGTTGTGGACCGTATGGCTGCCGGGAACATACCCGGCCCCCGTGAACGGGGTCTCGCCGCCGTCCGCCCTGACCAGGGGCGCGCCGGAGGCCAGCAGCATCGCCGCCTTGTATTTTCCGTCCTCGGTGAGGAACCTGTGGGCGGGGGTGCACCTGACGCCGTTGATGTCGACCACTTCCTTGTTCTCGTACGCGAAGGCCCGAACCACCCGTCTGGGCTCCAGCGGGCCTTGACCATCAAACGACATCACCATGTCGCCGGCCCGAACCTCGGCAATCGGCTTCTCGTTTCCATCGGCCATCAGGATCGGCGTGGCCGAGGTGAAGCAGGTCGAATGGCCTGACGTCGTGGAGGTCAGGATATTATGATAGGCGCTGAGCAGCCCGTCCCACGCTACCGAGGATCCGGCGTCCGAGCTGTTCGGTCCGCTGCCGCCTGAGTTCTGCCCCACCTGCTGCTGCAGGCTCGTCGTCTTCTGTAACGCCGACTGAATGTCAGAGGAGTAACCGGTGAAAAGGTTTTCGATGCCGATGCCGCTGCCGACAACCGGTTGGGTGTTGATTTGCCCGCCGTTATAGGACCAATAGTTGTCGACGTTGAAGTCTCCGGAGAGACCGCTATCGAGCAAGTTGTTATTGATGTCGGTCACATTAAAGTATTCTACACCATCGGCGCCCGTCGTAAATTCGACCACCCGCTTCGTCCCGTCGACGTTGGTGTAAACGGTGCGCTCATTGGCTCCACCCACATAAGTCACCTGAGCCCCGTACTCCGTCTTGATGGACCATGCGCCGTCGGAATGTTGGGTTGATTCGTAGCCATCGGACCAAACCGTCTTGACATCCCCCGTTAAAAAGCCGGTAGAGTCCACATATGCGTAATCCTTCCAGTCAACGTCGTACGAAATATTCGCAATAAGGGCATTGTTGGCATCGAGCAATGAGCCTGTATTGTTCCATAGGATGACTTCGGATTCATTGTTGGGAAAGATTGTTACGATCTTCTGATCACTGCCCGAACCGGAGATATGACGAGTGGTTTGGGTTCCCTGATTGGATTCTACGATCTTTGTCACATCATGAAAGATCTCAACTGATCTTATTATAATATTATTGGAATCCCTGAACTCAATAACTGTAGAGTTCCCTGTATTATTTTTTGTTACTGAAGTAACATTGCGGTCTTCGTTAGAAATACGTCCTACATAATAACTCGCCATATCGCCTAGTGTTAGAGAATTTACTGTTGGTTGCCCCTCGGCCAAGGCTTGATAATTCTTCATAGAGTGGTGGCTAACCAAAGTGACAATACTTGTTGCTACGCCGCCTAATACTGCAAGCGCGTCTACAGCCGTAACCTCCCCTATTGTTACCTTGGTTCCTGCATGATCCCCGACCTTCCCGATGAGGTCCAGAGGATCAACATAGTTCGTCAGATCCCCTGCGGCGCTTGCGATGACCCCTGCTATATGCGCTATCCCCGGCGCGCCGAACGTCGCGCCGGCGGGATGCGAAGTATCGGGGGAGGAGGAAACGAATTGGGCGATGGCGCCCCCCAGGGAGTGTCCGGTTACGCTAATTGACGCATAGGGGTTGGCTGATCTAATATCATTAAAAAACGCCACCCCCACATCAAATTGAGCGGGTTTCTCGCCTATAGCTATTTGAAAATCCGACTTAAGATCGCCAAGATCGCCCAGCTCGGTTCCACGGAAAGAAACGACGATTTCCCCCGTTTGTGAATTCTGAAATGCTTCGGCGTATAGACCGGTATTGAGGGGATCACCCGCCACGTCAATTGATGTCCACCCGGGCGGCGGCGACGGCGAATCCGCTTCCTTGTAGACCGCATCGCTCAGCGTTGCTAATTCACTGATTGTCGCCATGATACCCTCCTATTTGCCCGGTGCCTTCACTATCTCTTTCACGGCTTGATCCGCCAGATCATGATGGTGTCATCGCCGCTAACGGCCAGCGCATCCCCCTTCGGACTGAAGGCAAGGGAAAGAATGTGCATGGGAACGGGAACCGTCTTGAGAACCTGGGCCGAACGACCGTCCAATATATGAAACACACGGTAGGCGGTAAGGTTGCGGGCCTTCATGTCGTTCGCGGTCAGGTTCTGTATGTTATTCACGGCGATGTAACGGTTGTCGGGACTGTAAGCAACGGCACGGACCGAAGACCCGCCGCTGACGGTCTTGTCCACCTTTCCCATCGCGTAAGACCAAGCCATTTTGTAATCGTCGGTGTTCCACACCCTGACCAGATCGTCGTCAGCCAATTTCTCCATTACTCCTGTTTTACGGTTAAGCGTGGAGCGAGTATTGTCTCCCCCCGTGACCAGGAACTTGCCGTCCGGGCTGTAGGCTATCGCGTTAACGGAACCGGATTGCGCCTTGAACTCCTTGACGAGATCTCCCGTGTGGTAATCCCAAACCTTGACTGTCCCGGGACCGGGGGTCCCGAACGCCAGATGCTGACCGTCCGGACTAATCGCCATGGACCTGACGAGTTCATGTTCATGTCCGAATGAACGGATCAGTTCCCAGGACGAGGCGTCGTAAACGCCGATGAGTAGGCCCTTGGAACCGCCCTTGGAATAGGCCAGAATTAGAAACCTCCCTTCGGGGGAAAACATGGCATACTGAATGGCGTTATCCGGCAGGTCTTGGTGCGGCACGACCAGATGTCGAACGATTTCCTTCGACCGCAGGTCCCAGACGGTCGCCGCCAATCCGTTCATGTTTTCGATGGCGGGCGACGTAATAAGATAGCGCCCGTCGGGACTGAATCCGATCCCGCCACCCGGCCCGATCCATCTCTTCTTCGCGGTCATGACGAGTTTACCGGTCTCCGCGTCCCACACCATATCTCCGATTGAGAATATCCCGGTCGAGGCGATGTAGCGCCCGTCCTGACTCCAGACGATCCTCTTGATCCCGTAGTCATGATCCAGTTCCCTGATGAGTTTCAAGGAAACCGTCACTTTGCTCGGTATGTCTTTGTTCATTCTTGGTGCTTCCTTATCCGCCGCCGCTGCCGCCATCGCTTCTACCGACGAGCCGGGAATGGACAGTTCCGGCGCTTGCTCCGCAGGCGCCTTGTCCGGCGGGTTGTCATCCGTGGTTATTTTTAACGTCGCCATTTTGGCCCAATCTCCTTGCTTTCTCTCGCGAATAGCGGGCCATTCCTCCTTGGGATAGAGCATTTTTTCCGGCGGCAGGGGAGTTTTGTCAACTGCCGCCCGATAGGCGCTCATGCCATGGCGGCATATCCAAAGCGGGGAGGCCGGCGAGGGATGATCTTTCTCCCAGGCAACAGCCGCCGCCATCGCCGACGAAATCTCCTCAGCCCCCTTAACCCTATGCTTATAGACATAAGACGACACGTCCTTGGCAAACCCTCCAAGGACAGACAGTCCTTGGCTCGCCGTCGAGTCCGTGCAGCGTGCGGCGTCATAGCTTGCCCACATTCTGGACACGAAGTGCCACTTCAGGCCTTCCACCCGATCACGCAGGAACACGCGCCCGGAAAGGTCTGTCAGAAACAACGCGTTCAGACGCTCCTGGTTTGCCAAGACCCATTCAGCGAGGCGCTCGTTTTTTTCGTCCACGGCGAAAGGAACACTTTGGATTAGCTTGAATGCCTCGTTGAGGTTGCCTTTGGCGACCAGCGGCTCCAAATTATTAATGATAGAATCACTACTAACCTCCGGCGCCGCCGGCGCCGAGGCCCGGCCGGTGGCGCGCATGTCCCCGAGGATGAACCGGGCGACGGCGTTGTCCCGGTCGGCGGCCCGGCGCCGCCATTCGGCCGCTTCGGCATCGTCCGGCGGCACGCCCCGGCCCGTGGCGTACATGAGCTCAAGGTTGAGCCGGGCGTCGGCGTGGCCTTGATCGGCGGCCTTACGATACCACTTGACCGCTTCGGCGTAGTCCTGCGCCACGCCCCGGCCATTGACGTACATGAGCCCGAGGTTGAACCGGGCCTTGGCGTCGCCCTGGTCGGCCAGCGGGCGATACAGGCGGAGCGCGGTTTCGTAGTCGCCGCGTTCATAAGCGGCTACTGCGTCCTCGAACGGCCCGGCGAGGGCGGGCAGGGACACAGCGGCAACGGCAACAACGCCGATCAACGCCGCCAAGCCTCCCCATCGCGCCAAAACCCGCCTCATCTCACGCCCTCCGCCTTGCGTTCCCGCGCTTTTACTTCGGCGACGACGAAACCCGCGCCGCCGGGATTGGGGCGCAGGGTCATGAGGGGCTTGTCGGAGAAAACCTTTTCCTTGAGGTCGGCGAGAAACTCCTCGGCGCCGCCGAAGGGAGCCACCAGATCGATCAGCCACGCCCGCTCACCCGAGTTCCAGTCGGAAGGGGGGATTCGGCGGACGCCGGACGTCAGTCGCCGCTCGGCCTCCTCGCTTAAGAATGCCCACGAGGCGTAGGCAAGGGGGACGTTCTGTTTATTGTAAATGCGGAATTGCTTCATCAGCACCGCCGGCGCCGCCAGCCACTCCAGGTCGGCCAGGAACAGATGCTTGTGAGCGGGCGAACTCATCATCAGCCAGGCGATCTGCCCCAGAATTTCCGCCGGACCGCTGATGGGCTGTGTTTGGGCGCTGATCGGCGCCTTGGCCTTCATCTCTTCAGCCGCGCCCTTGTTCGGCGTGGCAGCGGCTTTTGATTTGGTGGGGGTTGCTTGGATCGTCTTGGGCGTGGTCTTGGCCGCAACCACGGGGGAAGCTGGCCGGGCTTTTGCCGGAGCCTTCGCCGCCGCCTTAGACGCCGCCTTCGCCGCCGCTTTGCCGATGGCAGCCTTGCGGACAGTCCCCGTCATGTCCATCCCCCCCCCTACGTCTTCGTCCTATTTCAGGCCCGTCATACTCCTCGAAATCTCCCCCAAGATCAACCGATCAACCGGCGATAGCCGTGATTGCATATAATTCGATGTAATTCTATTTGACTCTCTTTCATTGCGTCAATAGAATTTATCGTTTATAAACACACTAATTAAGATTCATTCGTTCGTCGGCATACTGTTATGTTACCACTTTAATATGCTATATTCTTTCCATTCAGGTAGTTTTGCCAGCGAGGGGATACTAATTTCAGTTTTTTATAAATTTTAAGATGTTACACGCAACACGATCTATCCTTGGGGGAGAGGTGGCGATTGTGACACAAAAAGTAGAAATACCTGCCGGGCCGCATGGCGACGGCGGCAAGACGGCGCCGGTTCTCGACAGCGGGCTGGCCTGTCTGGTTCTGCTGGCCCGCTTCCTCGAAAAACCGGCGGACGAGGGCAAACTGCGGCACAGCTATTCCCCCGCCGGCGAATTGTTCGACGAGACCATTATTTTACTGGCGGCCAAGGAGATGGGGTTCAAGGCGAAGGCCGCCGACAGTGAGTTAAAGCGGCTGGCGGCGGCGCCGTTGCCGTGCATCATCCGGCGTCGGGACGGCTCGTTCGTGATCCTGGCCAAGATGGCCGGGGACAAGGCGCTGGTTCACGATCCCGCCGTCGGCCGCCCCGAGACCTACGAGCATGAGCGCCTGGAAGCGGAATGGGACGGGCGGATGATCATGCTGGCCAACCGGGCGCAGTTGACGGCCGAGGGGCGGCGTTTCGACGTGTCGTGGTTCATCCCGGCGATCATCAAGTACCGGCATTTGTTCGGCGAGGTATTAATGGCTTCGTTGTTCATTCAGGCATTCGGCCTGATCTCGCCGCTGTTCTTCATGGTGATCATCGACAAGGTGCTGGTGCACCGGGGTTTAAGCAGCCTGGACGTGCTGATCTTCGCCCTCATCGTTCTCTCGGTGTTCGAGGTGCTGATCGGCGGTTTGCGCACCTACATCTTCTCCCACACCACCAGCCGCATCGACGTGCAACTGGGAGCCGGGCTGTTCAAGCACCTGCTGCGCCTGCCCGTCTCCTACTTCGGGGTTCGCCGCGTCGGCCAAACGGCGGCGCGGGTGCGGGAGCTTGAGAACATCCGCAACTTCCTCACCGGCTCGGCGCTGACGTTGGTGGTGGACCTGGCCTTCACGGTGATCTTCTTCGCCGTCATGTATTACTTCTCATCGACGTTGACCTGGATCGTGCTGGGATCGCTGCCGTTTTACATTGTGTTCTCGCTGATCATCACGCCCATGCTCAGACGCCGCGTCGAGGAAAAGTTCCAGCGCGGCGCCGAGAATCAGGCCTTCCTGGTGGAAGCGGTGTCCGGCATCGAAACCCTCAAGGCCGCCGCCGTCGAGCCGCAGATGCAGCGGCGCTGGGAGGAACAGATCGCCGGCTATACCGACATCTCCTTCAAGGCCGCCAACCTGTCCAATATCGGCGGCCAGGGGGTGCAACTGATCCAGAAAGTGACCATGGCCGCGACCCTGTGGTTCGGCGCGGTGATCGTCATCGACGGCGCCTTGACGGTGGGCCAGTTGGTGGCCTTCAATATGCTGGCGGGACGGGTCAGCCAGCCGATCCTCAGATTGGCCCAGTTGTGGCAGGATTTTCAGCAGATGCGCATCTCGGTGGACCGCCTCGGCGATATCCTCAATGAGAAGACGGAGAACGTCGCCCGGGCGGCCTCCAAGGCGGCCTTGCCGGAGATCAGCGGCGCCGTCCGCTTCGACGCAGTCACCTTCCGCTACCGCCCCGACGGACCGGAGATACTCAAGGGCGTCGACCTTGAGGTCCCGGCGGGCCAGGTGGTCGGCATCGTCGGGCCGTCCGGCTCGGGCAAGAGCACCCTCGCCAAGATGATCCAGCGGCTGTATCTCCCGGAAAGCGGCCGGGTGCTGATCGACGGCATCGATCTCGCCATGATCGATCCGGCGTGGCTGCGCCGCCAAATCGGCGTCGTCCTGCAGGAGAACTTCCTGTTTAACCGATCGGTGCGCGACAACATCGCCCTGGCCGAGCCGGCGATGTCCATGGAGCGGGTCGTTAATGGGGCCAAACTGGCCGGCGCCCATGATTTCATCCTGGAGCTGCCCGAGGGCTATGATGCCATCATCGAGGAGCGGGGCGGCAGTCTGTCCGGCGGTCAGCGCCAGCGCATCGCCATCGCCCGCGCCCTGGTCACCAATCCGCGCATTCTCATCTTCGACGAGGCGACCTCGGCGCTCGACTACGAGTCCGAACAGGTGGTGCAGGAGAACATGCGCGGCATCTGCAAGGACCGCACCGTGTTCGTCATCGCCCACCGCCTGTCGACGGTGCGCGACTGCGACCGCATCGTCACCATTGAGGCCGGCAAGGTTGTCGAGGACGGCGCTCACGAGCAGTTGCTGCGCCTGGACGGCCGCTACGCCCGCCTGTGGAAGTGTCAGTCCGCCGGCGCGCGTGGCGCGCCGATGACGGCGGCGGCGCCCCCGGAGTCTCCTGCCCCACTCGCTCTCCACGCCGTTGTCACCAAGGATGAAAACGGCCGCATCGTCGTGCGTCGCCCGATCCCCCTGAAGGCGGTCGCCGCCGCGCCCCGGCAAGAACAGGCCGCCGGGTAGATCATGTTCGCCGCCATCGCCCACCACTTCGCCGTCGCCCGTCAGGCCTTCCGCGACGAGAAGAAGGCGTCAGGCCAAGGCGCCGTGACGCCGAAGGCCCAACGCCACGAGATGGCCTTCATGCCGGCGGCCCTGGAGATCATGGAGACCCCGGCCTCGCCGCTGGGCCGCGCCTTGGCCGCCGCCATTGCCGTGTTCTTCGTCATCGCCGTCATCTGGGCCGTCTACGGCAAGATGGACATCATCGCCACCGCCCAGGGGAAGATCATCCCCAGCCAGCGGGTCAAGCTGATCCAGCCCCGCGACGCCGGCGTCATCCGCGCCATCCACGTCAAGGAAGGACAGGCGGTCCGCCGGGGCGACATCCTGATCGAGATGGACCACACCGACAGCGAGGCCGACCGTGATCGCCTGGCCGCCGAACTGGTGGCGGCGCAAATCGAGGTCGTCCGCCTGGACGCCCTGTTGAAGGAAACCCCTCTCAAGGCTTTCTTTCCCCCCGACGGCGCGCCTGCGGCTCTGATTGAGCGGCACCGCAGCTATCTGTTGAGCCAGACCCAGGAGCACCAGGCGCGCCGGGAATCCCTTGACGGAGAGGTGGACAAGCGCCGCACCGAGGCTAAAACCATCGCCTCCGAGATTGCCCGCATCAACTCCCTTCTGCCCAAGGTGCGCGAGCGGGTTGAGTCCCGCCGACCCTTGATGACCAAGGGCATCCTCTCCCGCCTCTCCTTCTCCGAGTTGGAGGAGGAACTGATCGACCTTGAGGGCAAGCTGGAAATCGAGCAGAGCCGTCATGAACAGGCCGACGCCGCCATGCGGGCCGCCGTCAGCCAGCGCCGGCATATGGATTCGGAATTCCGCCGCGACATTCACGCCAAGCTCAGCGAAGCCGAACAGCGCGCCGCCTCCCTCGGCCAGGAACACATCAAGGCCCGGGAAAACAGCCGCCGACAAACCCTATCCGCCCCCGTCGACGGCGCCGTCCAACAATTGGCCGTGCATACCGTCGGCGGCGTCGTCACGCCGGCCCAGGAACTGATGATCATCGTCCCCAAGGACGCCCACCTGGAAATCGAAGCGATGGTGCTCAACAAGGACATCGGTTTCGTCCATGCGAAGCAGGCGGCGGCGCTGAAGGTGGAAAGCTTCCCCTTCACCAAGTACGGCACTATCGACGGTCAAGTTCTCACCGTCTCCGCCGACGCCGTTCAGGACGAAAAACTCGGTCTCGTCTATCCGGCCCGCATCGAAATGGCCAAAACCACCATGCCGGCCGGTGACAAACACGTAAATCTGACGCCGGGCATGGCGGTGACGGTGGAGATCAAAACTGGCAAACGCCGCCTGATCGAGTACCTGCTGGCCCCCTTGCAGGAATACCAGGATGAAAGCCTGCGCGAACGATGAGGCTCCTCACTTGGTTCGGCGCCGCCATATTGGCCATGGTCATGGCGGAATCCGTGGCGGCCGGCGACGAGCGCATCCGGTTGCCCGGGATTAAGGGCGCCGATGATCGCGCGCCGGTCGAGACCGATGGCTATCCCTGGCGCGCCATCGGCCGCGTCAACAACCAACTCGGAGGATTCTGCACCGGAACCCTGGTCGGCCCCCGCCAGGTGCTCACCGCCAAGCATTGCCTGTGGAACCGCCGCACCCGGCGCTGGCTGCCGCCCTCCGCGCTCCACTTCATCGCCGGATATCGGCGCGGCGACGCCATGGCTCACGCCCGCGTCGCCCGGTTCGCGTCGTCCGGGGCCTACGATCCCGGAACGGGCCGGACGGAAGAGGCGGAGGACTGGGCGATCCTGATCCTGGAAGCCGACCTCGGCGCCGCTCTCGGCTTTCTCCCCACCCGCCCACTGGACCGAGCCGGCCTGACCGGCCTCGCCTCCGAAGGCGGCACGGTGACCGCCGCCGGCTACGCCCAGGACAAGGCCCACATCCTCACCCGCCACCAGGGCTGCCGCCTGCTCGGCTTCACTCCCAAGCAGGACCTTCTCCTCCACGACTGCGACGCCACCCACGGCGATTCCGGCGCCCCCCTCCTCTTTTACCAGAACGACCGCCACCATCTCATCGCCATCCACGTCGCCACCACCACAAACAAGAAGGACGGCGCCACCCTCGGCCTCGCCGTCCCCGCCACCGCCTTCCACAACCACATCTCGGCTACTCCACCGGACGCCCACGCCACGCCCGCTCCGTGAGCACCCGGAATCTGGCCGCTTTTACCAAAACCACCTGAATTGCTGCGAATATGTTGCATTCACGAAGCACGGAATCCATGGGAACCAAACGGAAGAAATGAAACGTCTGGCACTGCTCCTCCCGGACGATGACTCTACGCCAATTTTGCGAGCCAAACATCCTCCGCCGGGAACGAGCAGTATGCTTCAAAAAAATCATTTCTGACTTCATCAATGTCAAAGTGGTACCCATAAGCATACTTTTGTCGAAGTTGTGGAATGCTCATAAGGCGGTTCCAGTCTGGCGAGCCGGGGAGCGGGGTCATGATATTGAAGGCTGTGTCCTCGGTCTGGCATATTGATGCGACCTTTTGTGATAACTTGAAGGTTTCCAGAAGCGTTTCTTCTGTTTCCCCGGCAAGCCCCAAGACGTACGAGTCTTCTAGTTTGATCTTCGCTTTCGCTAAATATTCTAACCTGCGAAATAGAAATTCGTTCGAGAAGCGCTTGCCGCTTTTTTTCCGCACCTCTTCGCTGCCGGACTCTATTCCGATCAGCACTTTTTCCATATGTATTGCGCTGAGCAATTCAACGCATTCTTCATCCAAATCCCTGACGTCGGCGAAGCACCAGAATTTGATGGGCAGGTGTCCCTTGTAATCAAAGATATTCTTGATTTCCCGAAGTAGTTCTTTGTCTGCCGTAAACGCATCGTCAACTATGTAGACATAATTGACGCCCTCGTTGTGCAGCACCTGTAGTTCTTCGTAAACCTGCTTAGGCGTTCGCTGGCGAATCTGTTTATCGATTCGAGCGCAGAACGTGCAGCCATTTCCACAGCCTTTTTGGATATACATACTGGTCGGCACACGATCCGGATCTATATCCGTGCGGTACCAGTAATTTTTGTACCTATCAAGGTCAAAGCCATTGATTCTGCGGTCTATCATCGGATAGGAGCTAATATCGGGAGTACGGACATTATAATCACTGGCCAGGAATTTGGGGTCTTGGGAATTTCGTTGATTCTTAGATTCCCACTCGTTTCGCCAAACCAGATTTGGTATTCGGCTGAGATCAGTGGTTCCCTGAGCCAGCCTGTTTGCGAGTTGTAGCATTGGCTCTTCGCCGTCGTACAAGACGACCGCGTCAATATCATCATTTGAGGAAAGCAATCTGTCCGGTATAGCCGTCGCCGCTTGTCCGCCGATAACGGTTAGGGATCCTCCTTCCTTGGCTGCCTTGACCACCTCATCAAGAAGTCCCGTGTTGAATACGTTGAAATTAACTCCGACAACGTCCCATTCACCCGCAGTCAAGCGGGTAAGAGTCGAATCAATGTGGTCATGATCCATGTCCAAAATTTCGACATCATTGTGGCCCCCCTGCTGCAAAAAGCGCGCAATGGACAGCAACCCAAGAGGGAGATACCATTTCTCGTTACGCAAGCCACTTCCTTCGGGGGTCACTTGGGCCTGGAGGAGGGCTATTCGCGGGCGACCCATCGCAGCCATCCGTCGATTTTATCCTATCTCAGCGTTTCTTGAGTACGATCCGCTTGTGGTGTTCTTGCCACAAGTTCATCGCGAACGCGCCGCAAACAGCCCGCCATCGTCTCGTCTTTCCTTCTGACAACGACTTCTTCGATTTTCTGTTGGAAGTGATTCTTCAAGAACGAAGACGTATCATTAACCATGGTATTATCTCCTTAGGTCTAGTATCTGCAAATGCTGGCAACCCCGCCACGCAGAGAAGGGGTAGGACTTGTCTTCCTCATAGTTGCCGCCTTACGACAGAGGCCGTTCGGTGGTTCCTACAGTCGGTCGCGTGTACTAATATCCGGCGTATGCGCACCGGAATATCCTTTCGCGGTCAGCCCCGCCAACCGTATTCACCCCAAAGGGGTGGTTCGGCACCGCAATGGCGCCGAGAAACATGTTAGGCACGCGGCAATCATCTTCAAGGTTAGAGGGCTGCATCAGCGGTAAATTCCGATTACTTGACACGGCTGAATGCGAGAACAGCTATAATACTCGTCATCAGCATGTGCAATCCGACTGCGCCTGCACCCATAGCGGGGACTATATTTTCGTCCTTATGTAAATTTATACCAAAAAAGTCCACAATCGCGAGGAAAATAAAGATTATCAAAAACGCAAACGCAGCAGGACGGTCGCAATATTCACATACTTCACGTAGTTTTTTGCAAACAGAGACGTGGCTATCCTTTAGGGCGCGTGCCATCATGAACTCATAAACGGCCAAGCTGGTAAAGATAGAAAAATATAGAAAAAAGTGCCACATCTCTTTTTTTACATAGATTAAACTTGCCCACACGATACAAATTATAATAAAAAACACTAAACATGACGACACCAAAAATAATCTATTATTTTTAATTTTGTCGCCATGATCTATCATTTCCATAAGCATAATTACCATACCTGCCCCAACGGAAACGATGGTCGCTCCGAGTGCAAACCCTCTGATTCTATGCCATAGCTCGGTTCCATTCGCGAAAGCACCCACTATCCCGATTATAAGGATTAATGTTATTGACACTCCAAGCCAACGCCAATTAAAGCTCTCTTTAATTGATTTAATGTGCTCTTTAATTGCCATTACAGACCGACACCAAGTAAAAGAACTGGCCATAATTTACCTCAATCGTTGTCACTGTTCCGCCAACACATAGGATCAGAGGAATGGATCCCGCCTGAAAGATAAGAGTAGGTCCGAGTGCCGAAGCAAAACCTTCGGTTCTCGCAATCGCCGCAAAAGCCCGTCAAATGAGAATCAAATGTAGTCCGATCAACAGAGTCGGCATAAGACAGCCTGTCGAACTCCCGCACGAGCGTATCGCCAATCTTCTCCTCGTAAATATTCCCGCAGATGTCCGGTATGCCGACATAAGGGAATACGTTGCCGAAGACATCGATGTAACAATTGGTTAAGTCGTAATGTTTGCAGAACTCTGAAGGACCCAACCGGAGCAGTTCCGGCCGCCCCTCTATCTCCGCTCGTGTTTGGTATGCTTGTCTCAACTCCAGTCGGGATATGCTGTTTTCTCCGTATCCTTTTCTTGCCCGCCCGAGATCGACGAGGGGAACCAAGGTGGACGAGTGAAACCGCTTCTGCCAAATTGCCCATTCCAATGTCTGTCGCAAGGTCGCCAGTGAGTCCCGCGTCAAAACCATCGTGAATCGGACGCGGTCGGCCGGAAAACCCATTTCCAGGAGCAAATCTATTCCTGCCAAAATCTGCTGGAACTCCTTGTAAGCAAGATCGCCTTTCGTGTTGTGAAGAGTCCGAAACACCTCAGGGTCGATCGTATCCAAATGCAGACTGATCCATTCAGTCGTTTCCAACAGGGTGTTAATATTACCTGGAGTAAATCGGGAGCCATTAGTGAAAACCACATTCCGTAAACCGAGATTCTTTGCGTGGCGCAGCAGGTCTTCGATCTGAGGAAATTGTAAAGCTTCTCCTCCGAGCCAATATATCTCTCTGATTCCATATTCCGCAGCTTCATTAAGGAGGTCTTTGCAACGGTCGGGGTCAGCATGCTGGTCGTTGTTGTGACTGGATGCGTTATAGCAATAAGTGCACTCCAGGTCGCATCTCCGTGAAAGTTCGATCTCCATCGTGTAAAGTTTTTGCTTGCGGAAGGCATTAACTCTTTCGCTCAAATAGAATGTCTGTTCCAGGTAATGCTCCAGCCTGGAAAGCTCCGCTTCCGTCTGCAGCGAATTTGCGAAACTGATCATTTCGATGCATCCTGCCGCAACAGCTTTGTAATTTGTGCTTCGAGAGCCAGAAACTCCTCAGAATTCTTAATGGATTCCGACCGCTCGTTCTGGAAAGGTATCCGTATCTCTTGGCGGATTTCCGCCGGACGGGGAGACAATATTAGCACTCGGTCCCCGAGGAAGACTCCCTCCTCAACATTGTGAGTGACGAACAGAATCGTCATGTTGGTCGTCCGCCGTACCTTAAGGACAAGATCCTGCATTTCCCAACTCGTTTTCACATCCAGCGACGCGAAAGGCTCATCCATCAGCAATACGGATGGTCTGACGGCCAAGGCGCGGGCGATCGCTACCCGCTGCTTCATACCCTCAGATAACTCCCTCGGATACGACCGCTGAAAGCCGCCCAAGCCAACCAGCGCAACATGCCTCTCAACGGCATCGTCGATCCGTGCGGCACTGTCGCCCCTGAGTCTGAGCCCAAAAGCAATGTTTTCGTAAACGGTCAGCCAGGGGAAAAGCGAGAAGTCCTGAAACACCATACCAATATTTCTTGTCGGTGCGTCGATACGAGCGCCATCCAACGATGCAACTCCGTGCTCGGGACGCAGAAGTCCGGCGGCGATACGGAGTACCGTAGACTTGCCGCTACCCGAAGGGCCAAGCATGACAACAAGCTCGCCTTCCTCTATAGAAAGGTTAATTCCAGAAAGAACGGGCAGCTTGGCGCCGTCGCTCTTGGTGAAGGAATGCCTGATGTCCATCAAGATGAATTTCATTTCACACCTGAGGATTGCTCATCCCATGGGAACAGGGCAACTCGCAGGTATTTAAATACCGCATCGGTAAGAACACCGAGTATGCCGATCACAATGATGCCGGCAATGATCCTAGGCGTCTGAAGAAACCGTTGAGCCTGAATGATAACCGCTCCGATGCCTCGTTCGGCGGCGACGAGTTCCGCGACAACGATCATGGTCCAGCCCACGCCCATCATAATTCTTAATGCATCCCAAATCCCCGGAAGAGATGATGGGACAATAACTCTGTTGAGAACCTGCCTTGGTGAAGCGCCCAGCGTCAGCGCTGCGTCAATGCATTCGTTCCGAACATGAGAGGCCGCATCGGCGACCAGCAGCACCAGATAAAAGAAAATAGAGATAAAAATTACGGCCACCTTTTCAGCAAATCCAATGCCGAGCCATAAGATCAGGAGTGGTATGAAGGCAGCCGCAGGCATGTACCTGATGAATCCAATGATAGGCATAAAAATAGACTTCCACCTCCTGGAAGCGCCCATCATGATTCCCAGCGGCACCGCCAGTGCGGCAGACAAGACAAAGCCGAACAACACTCGCGAAAGCGACGCCAACACATCAGTAAGGAAGTCTTTCTCTACAAAAAGTATGATCATCTCTTTAACAACAGCATGCGGAGCAGGTAAAAATAGGGGCTTTATAAAACCGCTATATGTGAGTGACGACCAAACGATCAGGAGAAACACGAACAGAGCGGCGCCACGAACGAACGCAGTTGCGCGATTAGATGAATTTATCAGCAGTCCGGAAACGTCCATGCCCCGCCCAACATAATTTATCGTTATTTCAGCGCCCGAAGGAAGGAGCCATCAAAATATTGCGCCCCGGAGACAGGCGACTTTATCAACCCCGCATCTGAGTATACTTGCCCGGCGGAGTTGAAAGTTTTAACAATTGGGGACTCGGCGTCGTTGTCGCCGAACGCTGCTATATTTTCTTCCAGCGATGAAAATCGTAGGCCCGATAACATGCCTTCAACCTCCGCCACCTCAATACCGAAATTGCGCTCCATGATTGCCGCAGCCTCAGGCCCGTTTTGGGCGGTGAAGTCCACAGCTCTAAACCACCCCTTTAACACTCTTTTAATGTCGGCGGGTCTGGAGGAAACAACGCTTTTCCTAACGATTAGAATATCTGTGATAAGGCCGGGATAGTCGGCGGTTGTGGCAATGATGTGACCATTGTCCGTTTGCCCGGCTTCAGACAAAAACGGCTCCCATGTCACCGCCGCATCTACCTTCTTAGCAATGAAGGCGGCAGCGGCGTCTGCAGCCTCCATATACCTCTCCTTAATATCATCTGCGGACAATCCGCTTTGCTTCATCAGGTGCAGAAGAAAGAAGTGTCCTGCCAGACCTCTGGGAAAAGCAACACTCTTGCCTTTTAGGTCCGCGATCGTCTTAATCGACGAATCCGCTACGATGCCATCTCCTCCAAAGGATTGGTCTATTTTCAACACGCAAACAGCTGGCAGTCCTTCTGCTGCGGCGCTTGCCCACGAATCGACGGTATGTACAATCGCATCGAGCTTTCCTGATGCTAATGCTCCTCGTAGCGCGCCGAGGTCTTCAATTCGCTGTATCTCAACTTTGACCCCTTCTTCATCAAAGAACCCTTTATCTCTAGCTACATATAATGGCCCGAAACCAACCCAAGTTACTACGCCGATACGAAACGGCTCATCGTGTTCTTGGGGGGGCGATTTCACAAGAAAGATTGCCGCGATCACCGCTACGAGCATAACAACGGCTAATAGGTAGTGCTTTTTCACGTCATCCTCCTCATGGATATACGGATAAGCAGTTGCTTTGGACTACGGCTGGCCAAGGTACCGCGATCAGCGCGAAAGTGCGCTTGTGGAGAAGGGTTGGGAATTTCCGTTGAACCTCCGCAGGCTGAATTGCCGTATTGGTTATATTGAGAGCGCCCAACGCCGAAATTGAATTCATCCAGTTCATCGTAGCTCCCCCCACTTTTCACAGGACGCATCTAAATTTATACATCCCCCAAATTGTGCACGCAACACCGGATATCGATATCGCCGGATATCGAAGAAGCAAGCGCGGCACTGGTCTCCACCAGCGGGTTGGACGTCTCAAGGTCATCGGGCGGGCATAACATCGCCATATCTCCACCAGAGTCCCCGAGCAGAGTCCCAGAGATGTCGGATCGCTTTTTAGGTAGGGATTGGAAAACTCTCCAGCCGGAAAGATTGGCTTCATGCGATAATGGCATCGGAATCGGACATCACGCTGGCTGAGCTTCAGAAGCGGCTGGCAGATGAAGGGGATCCAACTGAGGTGGGGCACAAGAAGCATGATCATAAACTGGAAACGAGGGTGTCGAGAATACAATGCAGTAATCTTCCGGCATCGAATAGTTTTCGTAGTTGTAAATTTCGGCGCTACCGTAGGTAAGCTGGACATCCTCGCGCTCGAACGCCGCCATAGCCGCGCCGATCGTCGATATCTTGGTGTTCATCGGCGCAATGACGGTGTTGTGGTCTGCAAATTTATTGATATGGGTGAGCAACACGTCATGGACAGCGAAAGGGTCACCGGGAGTGAACTCAAAATCGGAATATCGTGGGAAAGCCTCGGCGATCTCCTGATAGAACACTTTCCTCACGTCTTCCAAGGTGGTACTCAACGGACCGATGCATCCGATCCCGAGGGAAAGAGCGTCTGGTTCGTACGCTTCAATGAGCTTCTTGGCCCTCTCGCTCTCGAACCCCACCAGCACGATCAGATGAACCTTCTTTGAAGGCAACCAAGTCCCGGGATAGCCGAGGACCGACCGGACGGCACCAAGGCCGCGGCTCAACCATTTCGCCTTAGTTGGCGTTCCAGGGTCGTAATCCTTCGCAGGAGTGTATATATAGGTCACCTCGGATAGGGGCGGCAGTGATATCTGGAGCACCTTCAGGAGGATCAGTAGCGCCTCGTGGGTGAACGTGGTGATATCAACCACGCACCTGAGCGGCTTTCCATCTTCCGCCATCTCGCGGATATTGCTCATCATGGTGTCGGCGATGACTACAGGGTTAACTTTTGAAAGGGTGACTCTGACTGCCCTCTCGCCGAAGTGCTCGACTAGTTGCAACGCATGGGCTTTTCCAGCACCCTGCACATCCTCGTTGGCACAAACAAGAATCATTCCGGCAGCGTCGGTCGGCAGTGCCAAAGGCGCGACAATGGAACGCTTCTCGTAGCTCGCTGAACAAATGAGCAGATCGACGGTCTCGGGAAGCGCCTGCCTGAGTTTGCCGAGCAGTGTTCTGGCTGTTCCGAGCGGTGTCATTCGAAAAAATCTCCCTGATCCCCGGATTCCATGACCGCGTCGAACCCCTTGATTTTGACCATCTTCAGAAGCCCCTTAGGGCGATACATCGCTTCCAGCACTGCAGAGTTCCGCACAAACTTATAGCCAGCAAAGCTGGTGGGGTCGAGCTTAAATGCAGGGGCCAGCCTCCTGCTCATGATGTAGAGCGGCGCCCGTCCGGTCCCCTCCTTGTTTCCGATAGAGGACTGATGGAAATAGCCGTACTTGACGCCTAGGTTCAGCACCTCCTGAACCTCATCGCTGGGTCCGTCGCTGAAGGCCACGCTGAATACCCTCCTCTCTGCGGCTTCCGAAATAAGTATCTGATAAAACATACCTCCGAGGGCATGGATCAGGTTTTGCAATTTTCTGACGTTGTCCCGTTCCTCTTCGGTCTTGCCCTCGTCCCGTTTGATGTCGGCGAAGTCCGAAAAAAGCAGCTTGTTAGCGAGTTCGCGGACTGCATCATTCTGAATGGCTGGGAGAATATGGCGGATGTCGCCACTTTCGTGTCGGGATCTGGCCTCGCCGAACATCTTAGACGCGGCATCAAGAAAATGCCGGATCACCCCCGAAGAAATGTGCACGAGTTGGTTGAAGCCAGCGTAATTGTAAGTGGCACCAGATTTCCGAGTGCCGACTAGGCCCTTGATGAAATTTGGGCGGGCATAGCGGAGTGCGTCATCCGAGGGCTTGGCCCCCCGGCCCGACACATTGAAATTCGCCTTGATCTGTTTCGCCATTTTCGCAATCTCGTCTTCCTGTTCACTATCTTCCGGGAAGAACCCTTCGGGCGTGGCAGTTATCCCGTAGGCGCTGAGGCGACGTTCGACGATCTTGTGGACACGACCCCGGTAGGTGTCCTTCTTCGTCGTGTAGATATCGCAGATATGCACCTCGCTGAAATCATGCGGCGATTCGATCCGCTTGCCGTTGGGCGTCTTGTACGTCTTGTAGTCCAACGTCTGCGTGGAAATCTTGAGGCAGAGGTAGCCCGTCGTGCGGCTGGCCACCCATGAGTTCAGAACCATGGTCTGCGAGTCACTCAGATTGTCAGCGTCGTCGATCAACAGATAGATGGGCCCTTTTGGCATGAACGAGAGGGACGCCACCCGTTTCACGACTGGGACCAAGATATCCATGTAGCCGAACAAAGCGCCGCTGTACGGCAGAGGCTCGCGGACGAAGGCCATGCGCCGAAGATAGGAATTCCCATCGGCGTAGATGGAATCGAACGCGGAGGCTATCTGCTCGATGATCTTTCTAGCGAGTGTCTGCCCGTCGACGGCGGGTAACTCCTTGTCCCATCCGGAACGAGTGAGTGTAGACGCCAGAAAGCTCCCGTAGAAGCTCCGGAGTTCGTCGGCCTCCTGATCCGTCAGTCCTTCGAGCGGAGCCCTCGCGAGCACGGAATTGAACAGCTTTGAGGCCACGTTAGCGACCATCAGGTGCTCGTTCAGCACCAATGGAGCTTGGCGCGCCTCCTCCAGTCGGAAGAATTCAGACAGATTGAGTTCGGTTTCCTTGATAGGCACATATGCGGCATAATAGGACAGTTCGCGGAACGCCTTCTGCTCGTTCTTCATCTGGCAGTCTGGTTCCATGAATCGGAAGATCATACTCTTGCCGGCGCCGCGGGGGCCGTAGATGAGCGTATGGCTCTGGTTTAGTATCTGCCAATAGTCGGTGAGCTCGCTGACGAACAGCGAGATTACGTCATCAGCGGGAAGATGCTCGGGCGTCTGGACTGCGAAGGGGTTTCTCAAAAGGGATTCCATTTTCATGCCTTTCCATCCGCAAAGTCCTTCGCCAGATGCTGTCCTTTCTGGAGGTTCCTGCACATCGAATGTATATCATCCTTCGGAGTACTCGGATATCCCTGCTCCTCCAAGCGGTATTCGATCTTCTTGCGAGGAAGGAAGAATGAGTCCGGTTCGTCGAAAATCTCAATTTTGACACTAATATGAGTGATATCCACGAAGGAGCGTATGAAGCGCGAGCAATACGTCCGCTCCAAGTGCATCTTCAGCGTCCGCGCGTAGATTTCATCGACGATGTAAACATTCTCAACCTTGTTGCCCGCCTTCTTTCCCCATTGCCGCGTGACGTCTGCGGAGGACAGGCAGAAGCGCAGATCAACGCACCCGTCATCGGGGCGCACCATCACGGAGTCCAGGCAGGTCGCGTACTTGTGGAACACCGCAGACTCCTCAGGGATCAGATTCTTTTCGAGTAGATACCGCTTGGCCCTGTGTTTGTCGTCGGCCAGTTCATCGGCGAACCGCAAGACGGCCGCAAGTGACTGCACCCGAACGTCCTTTCCGTTCACGGGATCATTTTCCAGTAGCCCAATTGTGTCCTGGTCACCGTCGATTTTTCCGCAGTGGGCACAGGCAATCGTCGCTATGCAACGTATCTCGGTCGAATCGGCGCCCAGAAGCGGCTTCACCTCTTTCATCACCTCGATATGCCGCTGCTCATGGTGTTCGCGCCCGAAAACGTTACCGACGTCGTGGAAATGTATCGCGCACAGAAGCAGGTATATCTCGTAGGGCGTAAAGGTCGCCATGGGGTTGCTGCCGGACAGCATGTCGCTCGCCCTACTGATGACCGTCATAATGTGGCTTGGTCCGTGATCATTCAGGAGGCCGCCATCTTTCGCAATGGCCCCAAGCGTGACGTTATTGTGGACATTGGTGTTCAGATATTCTTTGAGGGCAGCATATCTCGCGTAGTAATCGCCTCCGTTCGGGAACAGGCTCCGGTCGGCGTTTTGCAGCGTGGACACTATGTCAAGCAGCATAGCAACCCTCACCGGCAGCTAACCGGATGGCATTGAAGACTGCTTTCGCCAGCAAAGGAGGGACTGCGTTCCCTACTTGCTGCTGCTGAAGACCAATCGACCCCTTGAACACATAGCTATCCGGAAAAGATTGCAAGCGTGCGGCCTCGCGGACCGACAGCCCACGGCGCGCCGACGGATGGATAAGCATGTTCTTACGGAAATTCCCTATGACCACGGACGGTTCGTCCCACCTAAGACGGCGGTAAATGCCCGTGTGGCAACGTGTTCGGTCGGTGTAGTTATCCATAAGTTCAACGGGGATATCTTCCCAGTTGCCGCCCTGCGGAATGTGGTGATATCTGTCCAGGATATGCGTCGCGTTGTTCGTAACAAGATTATTGTGGCATGTGCGGCGATTCCTTCGCATCATTGCTGCGTAGGGTGATTGCGGTAGGCGTGCGTAGGGCATCTGCGAGATGGAGGCGCCGTTCTCCAATTCCGGCAGGTCGCCGATCGCGTCCCACACGGTCGGAGGATCGAACGGCTGCGGCTGGGGCAGGAAAACGCGCCCCGACAAGCTGGCGATGATGAAAAGTCGGGACCGCCGTTGCGGTACACCGAAATCGGCAGAATTGAGGACGTTATGCGTCGTCGAATAGCCTACGCTGTGGAATTCCTTCAGGATCGCAGTAAGAAAGGCCCCCTGCTCGGTCTCGGCGATGCCCTTCACATTTTCGAACACCACGAAGTCGGGCCGGATTCCTTTTACAAACCGCATAAACTCCTTGTAGAGCCAATTGGCGGGATTGTCCGATGAGCGTGTCCTCTGGTTCGAGGTCGAGAAGCCCTGACACGGTGGCCCACCGAACAGCACGACAAGTCCCGAGTCCTTCAACCTGGGGAATTTGCGGACGCCACAAATATCTTCAACCATTACCGGGATGCCGGGATGGTTTGCTAAATAGGTCGATGCCGCGTGGCTGTCAGCCTCTACCGCATAGGCAATCTTCAAGCCAGCAGCCTGAGCCCCCACCGACATCCCCCCCGCACCTGAGAAAAGATCAATTCCGATCATGCCCCGATTGTTAACGGTTAATTGCCATTCAAGCAACCCTTGGCGGTTCTTGGCGGTTCTTGCTCTTAGCTGATGCTTGCTTTTAAAAATATGAGGTTTGATCCCGGCATCTGTCGCTTACCCGATCAGACCTGCAACTCGTCTGCAACCGTTTCGCTGCCGGAACAGAGAAGGTTGGTTCCCTGTTCCTTTCCCTCCGCCAATTAGTCCCCTGTTAAAAACTCCGAACGCCCTTGATTTGCCGGGCGGTTTTAGCGATTTGACGTAGTCGGATTTGCAAGAAATCGTATTTTTTCGGCTGTTAAAAACTCCGAACGCCCTTGATTTGCCGGGCGGTTTTAGCGATTTGACGTAGTCGGATTTGCAAGAAATCGTATTTTTTCGG
>MIAA01000047.1:5702-18545 GCA_001830425.1 Rhodospirillales bacterium RIFCSPLOWO2_02_FULL_58_16 | reverse complement strand
TAAACCGTCGTCTCGTCGTCATTTTGTATTCCTCCTTTATCCGGTGGAATACACCTTAACACCCTGTCCGATTTTTCAGGACCAGCTCACTATGCGCAAATATCCGGTGATCATGAAATAACGAGTGCCCTTAAAAAGTATGTAAGAGACATTAATCCACTTCTTAATATCGCCTGGATGATCCGGGACGCGATGCCACAAGCCGATTCCATTGACAACTTTATCGATGCCCACCGCGACGACAAGAATATCGCGTTATGCGGCAAGCTCGGAATTATAAGTTCAATCCTAGAGAAAGAAAAAGGAAGCCCCCTTTATATAGGACTCCCAGATGCAGAAAAAATTAAATTCAAAGTATTAGAAGACACATGGTACTCTAATTTCTTTAAACTTTTAATAGAAGGCGTTTCAAAAAATGAAGTTGAACATGCCTTCGAAAATATTTCGTTTATAACTTTTAATTACGACAGATGTATAGAGCACTATTTACTACAAGCCTTAATCAACTACTACGTCTTCAGCGAAAGTGAGGCGCAGAGATTGGTCAATGGCATCCCTATTCTCCACCCATACGGACGTGTTGGCCGTCTTCCATGGCAATCGGGGAATAGCATAAGCGTCCTGTTCGGTGGCGTAGCTGACATTCTGTCTATCGTCGATCAAATCAAAACATTTACCGAACAAATAGAAGATCAAGAAGCTATATCTGAAATTCGCAATAAGGTGTTGCGTGCGGAAACCATTGTGTTCCTGGGCTTTGCATTTCACCGCCAAAATATGGAACTCATTGCGCCAGGGGGAACCAGTAACGCCAAACGTGTCTTCGCGACGGCCTTCGGTATCTCTGATCAAGATTGTCTGGTGGTAAAAAATGATATCATCAAATTTTTTAAGCTCAATAATGCTAATATTGAACTACGGAACCATCTGAAATGTGCTCCATTTCTTTCTCAATATCAGCGCTCTTTGTCGCAAGCATAATACTGGTCATGCGCCGGGGGAAGGTCGTCGAGCAAGGTCCGGCTGACGATATTTTTTCCGACCCGAAAGAACCCTACACGCGGGCTTTGATGGCCGCCGCTTTCGAGATGAAAGCCGACGAAAGCGGCGTGGTCAGCGTTTAGAGCGGTTCTTTTTTACAGCGCCGACGACGATCTTTTTCGTTTAACGATATCATCGATGGCGTTGACGAAAACAGTTGCCGACGCCTCCGCGTCAAACAGGAAGGCAAACGCCAGCGCCGAGGAAACTTCACCGGCTTTTCGGCGGAAATCCTTGTCCGACGCCAGTCTGACCGCCGTTTCTATATAGTCATTCCTGTCGGTAAATGAAAAATAGCCGCCGTCTCCGGTGATTTCGTCGAACTTCCTTTTTTGCTCTTCGCCGAACCATCCTTTTCTGGCCGGTTCGAAAATGTATTGCTTGAGATTGTGAATCTTTTCCATTGAGACGATAGGCTTGCCGATTGACATCGCTTCGCCGGCGGAAAGCCCGTTGCCGACGGGAAAGGTGTCGAGAAAGACGTCAATTATCCCGTGGCAGACTCTCGGATTGGCCCAGCCGATGAAGATGCACCGATCAAGAATTCCATATTCCTTCATCATCCTTACCACGCCGTGGGGCTTGTATGTCCCGGTCCAGATGTAAACGGATTGCGGTGCCCGGTTAAGGATTTCCGCCAGGGCCGAAATGAATTCTTCGTCGTCTATTTTGAAAGACTGGCACAATGTCCCGAAGGCGAAGTGGTCGCCTACGACCTCTTTACGCATCGCTTTTACATCTTTCTCGTCGGCGGCGTTGAGGGGGGCGAAAATCAGCCTGTACCAATGCCAGGAGCGGCCTTCCCGTTGCTTGATGAATGAGGCGTCGGGGATGCATGAAAGCAGGGCGTCCATATTGCCGAACTGCGGCCAGTCGTATCCCATTGCCCAGAAAATCTGTATCGGCGCCACGCGGATATGACTGAACAGGGATTCAAGAATAACGTCGCCACGGAAAAACAAGGCGATCCCGATTTGCCGCGCCGCAAACTCCAGCCTCAGATGCACGGCTTTCGAGACAAAAGGATCAATGCCCGGCAGTTTTTTACAATCGCCGTCATCTATCCAGCGGACGGTCACGCCTTGCTTGCTGAAATAATCAACCAGGCTTTCTTCCGGGCATCCGTACGGGCTGTAGAGGTAAAACCGGAACTTTCCCGGAAAATGCCTGATAAGCCCGTTGATCATAAGCAGCGCGATTTGCATGGGCGCTCCCCAGTCCAGGCGCGCGGTCGAAACGAAGGCGATGTTATGCTCATCGCCATTCTGCAAATCGGCCAAAGGGAGGTTGCCGCTGACGGCGCCGAAGGACGCCGCCGCCTTTTCCAGGGCGGGAAAGTAATCGTAAAGAATGCTTTTTTCGTGCTCCTCGGTATGAGGGGAAAGAGCGCAACGCGCCGTTATCTTTGACAAAGCCTGCGCCTTGCAGAAGTCGCCGCCGTCGAGGGCATAGCGGATACCCGGCAACAGCCAATCATTATACAGTTTTTCATTCCATTCCGGCGGCGAACCGAGCGTCAGATGCAACAGAGGGGGAAATAACCCGATTTCTTCCATGCCCGAACTGTCCGGGGCCAGGAAGCTCCGCCATTCGTCCTCGTCGATATCCCTGTAAACCCCGGAGCAATAGAGCAGCCGCCCAAGCGCCGTCATGACCTCAAGGTTATCAATGATAACGCCGATATGCTTGAAGAACCCGCAAAGAGCGGTCGTCCGCCCGCTGATCAGGCTTTCCATAAACAGCAGCCCCAGAGAGCGCTGAACGACGGCCAAGGGGCCTGTTTGGTCTTTTTCTTCGGCCATTGCTCCGCGCAGGCGCTCGATCAGCCCCTTGATCTTTCGCCCGTCCGCCGAACCTGATGTCAGGGGAGGCGCCGCCCCCATCCATAACGGCAAAAGCTCCAGCGCCGAAGGGAAAAAACTGCCGTCGTTCGCCGATTGCCAAAGCGTCCGGGCGAGAAAATATGGGTCGGGAGTTTTCCCGCCCTTCGGCAATAGTTCTTCAAGACGCCGTGACGCGCCACGGGCCTCGGGGGTGAATCTTAAGGTAAAAAAACGATGGAGGAACCCGGCGGACGGATCATCCTGCGCCGTTGACAAACGCTTTAGAACGTCGCCGACCCAGCTCCAATAGGACCCATAGCCGGCTTCTCTTGCCATGCTTTCCGCAGCGGCCCCGCTTCCCTCCCCGATAGCGGCCAAGCGATCAATGAAATTCGCGTCCACCGTGATGTAAACGGCGGAAACCACCAGTGATTTCCATTCCACGGCTAAAGAAGCGCCGTTACGCATTTTGAGTCTGGAGCCTAAATGGTCGGCTTGAAATTACGACCGGCGCCGGAGGTATCTTTTTTCTTCGTCTTGGCTTCCACGGGCTGACCGACCTCCGCTTTTTCTTTATTACCCGTGAGCTTGTTTTGAGCTTCCATGGCCTGATAGTGGGCTTTCAACAGCGCCGAGTTATGAGAAATCTTGCGATGCATCCTGACGCCGGAGATAATAATCAAGACGACAATTATCAATGCCAGAGCCGCAAACATGCCAAGGATCAGATTCGAACCCATACTCCCCCCTGTTTTTAAGCGTCAGGCGAACCACGGCGCCGATTATAGCGTATCAATAACATCGATTGCCAGAGAAAGCGCACATTCACCCGCACAGCGGAATAATAGTTTATTTAATATTAGCAAGCTACTTTTGGAAGATTGACATAAATCGAAAAATACTTAAGAATATTGCTAGCGTATCGCTCCAAATGGGAGCCTCTTGTAATAAGCAGGATAGAACTATTGTAATGAGCGATTTAAAATACGGCATAGCTTATAAAACAGAATTATCAATCAAGGAAATTGAAGATTGGATGGAACACAACTGCTCGGGAAATTGGGATGTCCGTCTGGCCGACCTTGATGACAGTGAACCGGCTCGCATGAAAAAGAAGGTTGAATTATTTTTTGAAATAGCCGAGGACAAGGAAAATTTCAAATCGAATTTTTCCAAACGTAAGTAGTGGTTGCCTGCAAAATCGGAGAACGGGAGCAAAGAAACGCGCCGCTTATTTGAAAAAAGAATCGGCCGCGCTTTTTGCTTTCTCCTTGGCGATAACGGCGCTTTGAACACGGGCAATCTCGGCTTTCAATTCATCAATGTACTCGCCCAGGGCCTCGATTGACATGATGTCCAGGTTCTTTAACGGCGGCTTTTTGTTAATCGGCTCCAAGTCGTCAATATTCATAGGAATCCTCCTCTTTCCCGACGATATTGCCGCATTATGCCGATAAATCAAATTTCCAAATCAGCCGTTGTGCTTGCCCGCTGATGAAAATGTCTCTAAGTTTTCCGGCTAAGTGCGCGCCTCGTGTCGCGCCTCATGTATTTTGGAATGGGAAATTAGTGATGTCGCTGCCTTTAATGCCCAAGGCGACAGCCGTTTGGCTTGTCGATAATACCACCCTTACCTTCGATCAAATATCCGCTTTCTGCGGCATGCACCCTCTTGAGGTGCAGACCATCGCCGACAAGGAATTGTCCGTCGGCATGCGGGGAATGAACCCTATACTCAACGGTGAATTGACCCAGGCCGAGATCGACCGCTGCGCCGCCGACCCCGCGCAACGGCTGGTAAGGGCCAAGCCCGGCGTCTCCATGCCCAAAGCCAAGAAAAAAGGAGCGCGCTACACCCCGGTGTCAAAACGCCAGGACAGGCCGGACGCCATCGCCTGGGTTCTGAAGAACTACCCCGAAGTGAGCGACGCCCAGGTGTCTAAACTGATCGGCACCACCAAGCTTACCATCAACTCGATACGCACCAAATCCCATTGGAACATGGCCCAGATCAAACCGCGCAACCCGATTTCCCTCGGCCTGTGCACCGCCGAGACCTTTGAAAAGATGCTCAACGTCGCCCGCGCCCGCGCCGGCATTGTCCACGGCAAAGCAGCCGCCCAAAAAGCACCCGACGGTGAAGCCGCCCCCGCTGACGAGGCCGCCGCTTCGCAAGCCGTAACCCCTGCCGACGATAAAATTTTATCCTGATTTTTTTGATCTGTGACTTCGATCACATACGGCGAAAGGCAAACATGAGAACCTGATTATATCATTTTTAGGACGCCCCTCCCAAAAATGATGCACTACGGATCCCCCGTTTTCCTTGTGGAAACGGGGGATTTTTTAGGATTAACCCCATGACCGAACGCAAGACCAAACGCAAGAATATCAGCACCGTCGCCTTTAAAAAACGCCTTGAAGCCCTGCGCGACGAACTCAAACGCCTCGCCCTGACCAGCGAGGATGAACGAAAGCCCGTCGAACTGGACCAATCAACCGTCGGACGACTATCCAGAATGGACGCCCTTCAGGCGCAAGCCATGGCGCTGGAAATCGGGCGGCGGCGCGAAATTGAACTCGGACGCATCGACGCGGCCCTGCGGCGCATTGAGAAAGGGGACTTCGGCTACTGCATCAACTGTGGGGAAATCATTGCGGCCAAACGCCTGAAACTGGACCCGACGGTTCCCATCTGTATCGACTGCGCCGAATAAACTCACTCCGCCAGACGCCTTATCGGATTGAACGCCTTGGGGAAAGCCATGAAGAAAATCCATAAGGCGATCGGCACGGTGAAATAAAAGAACATGAATATCCTCGTTTTATCTATGAGGAAGATCATGGCGTCCCGATCAGAGAGAATCTTGTTCTCGCACTCCGGATCGGAGCCGACCTTGCCCTCATCTCCCGCGTAGCACTGAAAGGCGAATGTTGGGGCCAGGGCCTCTACAAGGTCAGGCGTCCTCATTTCCTCTGCCGTGGGAGCCGAATAAGGCCCCAGCGAGACATAAAAAACCGTCGCCAAACACGCCGTCCATAAGGCGAAGGCGATGATTCCCAGCTTCATGTAATCCAGCTTGAAACTATTTTTTAACATTTATTTCCTTATCTTTACCCCAAAACACACAGCGACATTTTATCTCGGACGTTCAGGCGTTATGACGCCACCATTTCTTGTCATTGATGGAAAATACCGGCTGATAGTGCCGGATGGTTTGAGCTTCGACAACCTGTTTAATCTGATTGTCGAGGACGTAGACCTTGTTATCCAGAAAAACGACAAGAATGGCGTGACCGACCTTCAGGTTCAGGTCCTTGACCGCCACCACGCGGATTTGATCCTGTTTGAAGCCCAGAACCTTTAACGACATATACTTGGAAATGGCGTAGTCCTCGCAATCGCCGAAGCGGGCCATGAACTCGCCGGGCGAGGCCCAATAATCCTTTTCCCCCCAGTTGGTCTCATCGGCTATGTACTTGGCCTTGTTCATGACGCGGTTGACCTCGTTGATCTGGGTCATCTGGTCCTTGCCGCGAATGCTTTCAAGGAAAACTTCCCATTCCTGGAAATGGCACTTGTTGAGCTTGGCGGTCTTGCAGTCCCCTTTATTCTTTTCCGCAACTTCCTTTGAGTAGCGTTCCAGGGCCTCGTTCCACTTCTTGAACGGCTCCAGATTGGCGGAAGGCGTTTCTTTGCTGTTGAAGAAGCTGGGAGACGAATCTTCGGCGATTGCCGCCTGATCGCCGCCGATCATCAGCAATGCCGACATAAGCGCAACAACCGCCGACCATATGCAACGGCGGGATTTTATACATTCTTTCGGCATGATCAGCGACCCGGAAAGCCTGTTGAAAGGCGATTATACCGTTTTCACGGGACCGGAGCACCTAAAGAAGACTCGGTTTGGGAAAGCAGGGACCGGCGGGAGGTTTCTCAAGGATGACAATATCCTCGTCAAAGCCGTAGTTGAGCATCATGCGGGCGCGTTCCTCAAGCATGTCGGGATCGATATTATCGCCGCGCAGCAGTTTAACCCGATGCTCGAAGACCTGGCGGCGAGCCGTGCTCTCGGCGAGGACGGCCCTTGCCTCCGTAACCCGCCGGTCAAGCTGAAGCATGGCAAGCAGACCACGATCGCCGTTGATGGCGTGATAGGCGAAATAGACGACGACGCAAATGCCGGTCACCGGACCAATAACATAGCGCGCCCGCGCAAGAAACTCAGAAAACATGCCCATGGTTCCGTGGTAATCAGAAGTTAATTAAACCACAGTCCCACCCCGCAATTATTGTCGCGCAGAAACATTAACAAGAAGTTACCGCGCCGCCGGAGTTCAGGCCCGGATCGGTCCCTTGAACACAAAGAACGCTCCGGCGCAGATCAGGGAAAAGCCGACGGCGTGGTTCATGTTGAGCCGTTCTCCCAGATACAAGACCGAGAACGCCGCGAAAACCGAGAGCGTGATGACTTCCTGGATGGTCTTTAGTTCGGCCAGCGAATAGGCGGCATAACCGATGCGGTTGGCCGGAACCGCCAGACCGTATTCGAAGAGGGCGATGAACCAGCTTGCCGCCACCACCAGCCAAAGCGACTGGTCGGTGAATTTCAGGTGCCCGTACCAGGCAAAGGTCATGAACACATTTGAGGCTATCAACAGAATGATCGGGGCTATGGTCGGCGAGAAAATGAACATTTGTTTCTACCCATAATTCCTTTTCCGCCACCGGCGCCGGAGGCCGTCGGGAGGTGGTGGGCGCACCAGGACTCGAACCTGGGACCCGCTGATTAAGAGTCAGCTGCTCTGCCAACTGAGCTATGCGCCCCCTGAAGGGGACGCAGCCTTAGCAAAGTCGCGGACGTTTGTCGATATGTTCGTGAGAGGGGAAACTTTAAAGTTCTTCTCCGGCGCCGCGTCGTCCGATCTGAACATCCCTGTGCACATACACATTAAGCAAAAGTCCGAAACCGAAAAGCAGCGACAACATCGCCGTTCCACCGTACGAGATCAGCGGCAGCGGCACCCCCACTACCGGGATCAAGCCCATTACCATGGCGATATTGATGAACACATAAAGGAAAAAGGTAGTAGTCACTCCAAGGCCGACGAGGCGGCCGAACTGGCTGCGGCAACGCAGTGAAATAGCAAAGCCGTACACCAGAATCATGGTGTACAGGCAGAGAAGGGCCAAGCCGCCGATCAGGCCGAATTCCTCGGCGAGCATGGTGAAAATGAAGTCAGTCTGTTTCTCCGGCAGGAAATTCAGGTGGCTTTGGCTTCCCATCATGAACCCCTTGCCGAAGATGCCTCCCGAACCGAGAGCGATTTTCGATTGGATAATGTGATAACCGGACCCCAACGGATCGCTTTCCGGATCAAGGAACGTCAATATCCGCTTTTTCTGGTAGTCCCTGAGAAAGTGCCAGATCACCGGCGCCGCGCCGATGGCGGTCAGCGCCAGGAGTCCGAACTTCCATAATCTCACCCCGGCCATAAAGAAAATCGAGGCGCCGGCGATAATCAGCATCAGCGCAGTACCCAGGTCCGGCTGACGCAACACCAAAACCGAGGGTATGGCCAACAGCACAAGCGGAGGAATCAGGGACAGAGAACGACTGATGTCATCAATGCTGCTGCCGTGAAAATAACGGGCCAGCGTCAGCACCATGACGATCTTCATCAACTCTGACGGTTGCAGATTGATGAATCCGAAATCGATCCAGCGTTGCGCTCCCATCCCCACCGATCCGCTGAACTCGACGGCCACCAGCAACAGCAGCGTCAGCACATAAAAAGCATACGCATAACGCAGCCACAGGCGAATGTCGGTCAGCGCCACCATCAGCATCAGCACCATGCCGACCCCGAAGCGCATCATCTGGCGCGAAGCCCAGGGATCGATATTGCCGGTTCCGGCCGTCCCGCCGCCTGCGGAATAAAGCATGGCGAAGCCGACGCCGGCGGTGGCGCAGACAAGCAGAACAAAAATCCACTGAATCTGCCATAGTTTCTGCATAAGCGTCAGTTCGGTTCGATGCAGGCCGTGTTCTTCCATTGCCTATGCCCCGCTACCCACGGCTTCGCCGGCCGGTTGCTCCACTCCGCGACCGGCCGAGTTGCGAACCTGGGCTTCGATCAGGACATCGCGGCCGATGGGCGCCGCCACCTTCGAGCCGCCGCCGCCGTGTTCCACCACCACGGACACCGCATAACGGGGAGCTTTCAGCGGCGCATAACCGACGAACAGCGCATGGTCCCTTTCCTTCCAGGGCAGGTCTTCATTCTTGCGTACGCCTTGTTCACGTTCGGCGCTGGAAATACGGCGGACCTGAACGGTGCCGGTCTTGCCACCCATTTCGTAGCCGGGCCTGTCGATGCGCGCATTAAAGGCGGTGCCTCTGGGATCGTTGACGACAGATTCCATTCCGTCGCGGATCAGCGCCACATGCGCCGGAGACAAATCCATGCTCACTTGCGAAACAGGATTGTTATTAATCACGGCGCCGGAGGTTTTAACGCTGCCGGTCAGGTGCGGCACAACCGCGAAACCGCCGTTAACCAGACGCGCCGTCATCACCGCCAGTTGCAGGGGAGTCGCCAGCATGTATCCCTGGCCGATTCCGGCAATCATGGTCTCGCCCGACTGCCAGGGTATGCCCATAACGGCGCGCTTCCAGTCATGAGTCGGCATCAATCCCGGCTGCTCGCCGGGTAAATCAATTCCCGACAACTGCCCCATCCCCAGACGCTTGGCCATGGCCGAGATGCGGTTGATTCCGGTGCGCAGCGCCGTATCGTAGAAGAAAACGTCACAGGATTCGGTAATGCCCTTATCCAGATCGACGACGCCGTGGCCGCCCTTTTTCCAGCAGTGGAACTTGGCGTCTCCCAGTTCGATGTAGCCACGGCAGAAAACCTCGCTTTTGGGAGTGATGACTCCCTTATCCAGCGCCGCCAGCGCCACCACCATCTTGAATGTGGAGCCTGGAGAATAATTGCCGCTGATCGACTTGTTGGTCAGCGGCGACCTGACGTCGGAAACCATATCTTTCCATTGATCGGAACTTAGGCCTTTATTGAAGGCGTTGGGGTCAAAGCCGGGCGTCGAGGCCATGGCCAGGATGTCGCCGTTATGCACGTCAATGACGACCACCGCCGCGCTTTCATCGCCCAGCCGCCGGCTGACCATTTGTTGCAGACCCAGATCAATGGTCAGGCTGACCTCGGCGCCGGGCTGACCATCCTGGCGGGAAAGCTCGCGGATCACCCTTCCCAGCGCGTTGACTTCCACCTGGGAACTGCCGCCCGTGCCGCGCAACGCTAGATCATGGATTTTCTCAATGCCTGATTTACCGATGCGAAAGCCCGGCAATTCCAGCAACGGATCATTACCTGTTTCATTCTCGGAAACGGCGGCCACATACCCCAGAATATGAGCGGTATCAACGGCATGGGGGTGGTGCCGGCTCTGTCCGACGTCGATGGTGATTCCGGGAAGGTCCGGCGAGTTGACCTCGATGCTGGCCACTTCATCCCAATTCAGGTTCTCGCGCAGGGTGACCGGAACGAAACTGCGCTGGCGCCGGATATCGCGCATAATTCGCCGACGCTCACCGGGGCCGATGCTGATGATCGAGCCGAGAACGTCCAGCATCGCCTCGGCGTCCTTGACGTCCTCGGCATTCAGGACCACGCGGTAATTGCGCTGATTGACCGCCATCGGCTCGCCGTAACGGTCAACGATGCGTCCACGCGGCGGCGGCAACAGCCTCAGATTGATGCGGTTATCCTCGGCCAGCGTCGCATAGCGCTCGGACTCTATCGCCTGCAGGTAATACATGCGCCCGACCAACGCCGACAACAGCGCCAGCTTGCCGCCCGCCAGCATGAAGGCGCGTCGGTTGAAAAGTTTATGGCGATCACTGTCTCTCAGCATTTTAGTCTTGCTTAAGAAAGGTTTGCTGCCAACGCAGGAACACCCAGGCAACCGGCGGGAAACAGCCCAGCGTCACCAGATACTGGAAGAATGCCGCGTCGGGAGTAACCGGCGTCATGTTGTAAATCGAGATCAATATCCAGCTTGCCAGAGCCGCGCCTCCCGCCACCAGGGCGAAACCCAGCCACACGACGGCAAAAGACTTGCCGGCGAAAAACCGTTGTTGCGAGCGCACAACGCCATGGACGCCGAGAAACACAACCGCGCTGATTCCGATCGGTATGCCGGTCAGGATATCCTGCAATATCCCGATGATGAAGACCGCATAGGCCGGCATCAACTCCGGCCGGTTTATGGTCCAGTGATGGATGGCCATCAGCGGCAGCAGCGGAATCACCCTGGCATATCCGGGAACGTAAAACGGCACGACGCCGGCCAAAACCAGGATCAATGTCAGTCCGAAAGGCGTTAACCGGCGCGCCCAGACATCCAGGCGATGCCAGAACGAAGGCCTCATGGCGTCTTCTTCTCGCCTCCGGCGTCCTTGACTCGAATCTCGGCGGCGGGCGCCGGCGACGGCTCTATTTTAACACCGCTTCCAAAATCGACTATGCGGACATATTCAAGGTGGCTGCGAGTCATAAAAGTCTGGATTTCTATGCCGTTATCGCTGACCGAAGCGACCACGCCGATCGGCAGCCCCGGAGGAAACACGCCGCCGTGACCCGATGTGATGATGCGCTGGCCGGGCGATACTTCTACGCCTTGCGGCAAATGGATCAGTCGCGGACGCTCCGTGTTGTTGCCGGCCATGATGGCGCGGGTGCGCGTTTGTTCAATCAACACCGGGATATGCGAGTTAAGATCGGTAATCAGCAACACCCACGATGAACGGCCGCCGACGCCGGCGATGCGGCCGACCAGCCCCTCGCCGGTAATCACCGGCTGATCTTTCTTTATTCCGCCCGGTTCGCCGACATTGATCAGCAGATTATGCGCGAAGACGCCGCCTGTGTCGGCGACAACCCGGGCGGTCACATAGCCGGCGAGAGGATCGGGGGTAAATTTGAGAAGATCGCGCAAGGCGTTGTTTTCCGCCTCCAGACGACGGGCGGCGGTCTGCCATTGCAAAAGACGCCGGTTGTCCTCATGCAATTGCATGTTTTGAGACCTTATGTCGGCCAGTTCGTTAATCTGGCTGACTATATCGGTGATCGTGGCGACGGGGCGTGAAGCGGCGTCAAGGATGGGGGCGACGGCATCGGTCACCTGAACGCGGAAGCGTTCCATCAGCACCAGATCGGCTTTGCCCAGCAGCATCAGGGCGAACGCAAACACGACCAATCCGGCGTAGGAAAACCTGCGGGCCAGATTTTTGATCGGAGCCGCAACGCGCGGGACCGGGCGCAGCCGTTCGTTCAATCCGCCCTCCTGAAAATAAATCGGGCAGGTAATCCGACGTTGTACAGAGTATTTATAGCAGTCATTTCTTAATTAAAGTTACCAATAAAAGTTAATACATGCTTGTCAGAACATGCTTTAACTTCTTCATTTCTTCCAGGGCGCGTCCGGTGCCGAGCACGACGCATGACAGGGGGTCGTCAGCGATAGAGACCGGCAATCCGGTGGCGTGCCTCAGCACATAGTCGATGTTGCTGAGCAGGGCGCCGCCGCCGGTAAGCACAATGCCTTTGTCAACGATATCGGCGGCCAGTTCGGGCGCGGTGTGTTCAAGGGCAACCTTGACCGCCTCAACGATGGCGCCTACCGGCTCGGCCAGACTTTCGGCGATCTGACGCTCGCTGATAATCAGTTCCTTGGGTACGCCGTTCATCAGGTCGCGGCCCTTGATTTCCATGGTCCTGCCTTCCCCTTCTTCCGGGGGACAGGCGGAGCCTATTTCTTCCTTGATGCGTTCGGCGCTGCTTTCGCCGACCAGGAGGTTATGGTTACGGCGGATGTAGCCGATAATGGCCTCGTCCATCTTGTCGCCGCCGACCCTTACCGAGCGGGCGACGACAATGCCGCCGAGACTCAGCA
>MIAA01000047.1:3064-5690 GCA_001830425.1 Rhodospirillales bacterium RIFCSPLOWO2_02_FULL_58_16 | reverse complement strand
CGCCGATATCAACCACCATCGAGCCGGTAGGCTCGGTTACCGGCAATCCGGCCCCGATAGCCGCCGCCATCGGTTCCTCGATCAGGAAGACGCGCCTGGCGCCGGCGCTCTCCGCCGATTCCTGGATGGCCCGGCGTTCAACGGCGGTGGAGCCGGAGGGTACGCAGATGATAACCATGGGGCTGGCGAAACTGCGCCGATTGTGGACCTTGCGGATAAAGTACTTGATCATTTCCTCGGCGACTTCGAAGTCGGCGATAACGCCGTCACGCAAGGGACGGATGGCGTTGATATTTCCCGGCGTGCGGCCGAGCATCTGCTTGGCTTCCTCGCCGACGGCGAGCACATGCTTTTTGCCCTTGATATCGGCGATGGCGACGACCGACGGCTCGTTGAGCACGATCCCCCTGCCCTTCACATAGACAAGGGTGTTCGCCGTTCCCAAATCGATCGCCATGTCGGCTGACAGAAAGCCGAAGAGTCTGGAAAACATTAGCCCTGCACCTTATTCCCGATCAAAAGCAGTCCCTTTATAAAAAATTGTCGCGCTCAGGGCTAGGGCCAAAACCCATTAAAATCGTGAAATTCTGTGACATCAAAATGACCGAGGGGCAAGGAGAATCGGCGAAGGCGGGCTTAAAAGCCCCCGGCGAGCCGATTTTCCGCCGCCCATTCGGTCATTCTGATGTCACCCTTCTCGGGCGCGGCAGAAAAGGCGACCGGACGTCTTCAAAGGCCTCAACCGTAGCAAATACTACGCTTTTCGGCCTTTTCATAGCCGGGCCGCCTTTTCTGCTTCGCGCAGAATTCATGAATTTAATGAGTCTTGGCCCTAAGCCGAAAGCGCCGGCAAAGACGATTTATCTTCATTTGCCGATAATTTTGTTTAACGCATTAACATACGCCTTGACCGAGGCCACCATGGTATCGGTGTCGGCGCCCAGCCCGTTGACCGACTTTCCGTCAAGTTCCAGACGCACGGTTACCTCGGCCTGGGCGTCGGTTCCTTCGGTAACGGCGTGAACCTGATAGAGCCGCAACACCGCCTCATGAGGAAACAGCTCCTTGATGCAGTTAAAGGCGGCGTCAACGGGACCGCTGCCGACGGACGAGCATTCCTTGAGCTTGCCGTCGATCAGCAGGCTCAACTCGGCTGTCGGCGGGCGGTGTTTGGTGCCGCACTTTATCTCCAATGAAATCATCCGCATACGGTCGTTGACGCGCAATACCTCGTCATCGACCAGGGCGATGATGTCATCGTCGAAAATCTCCTTTTTCTTGTCGGCCAGATCCTTGAAACGCCTGAAAGCGTCGGTTATGGCGCCGGCGCCGAGGTCATAGCCCATATCCTTCAGCTTCACGGCGAAGGCATGGCGTCCCGAGTGCTTGCCCATGACCAGCCTGGACTCGTTCAACCCCACCGATTCAGGGGTCATGATCTCGTAGGTTTCGGCGTTCTTCAACATGCCGTCCTGATGGATGCCCGACTCATGGGCAAAGGCGTTGGCGCCGACGACAGCCTTGTTGGGCTGCACGGCGAAGCCGGTAATCGAGGAGACCAGCCGCGAGGCCTTCATGATATGCTCGGTCTTGATTGCCGAGTGGAACGGCATCAGGTCATGGCGGGTGCGCAGAGCCATGACCACCTCTTCCAGGGCGGCGTTGCCGGCGCGTTCGCCGATGCCGTTGATGGTGCATTCCACCTGACGGGCGCCGGACCGGACCGCCGCCAGCGAGTTGGCCACCGCTAGGCCCAGGTCATTATGACAATGCACCGAGATTACCGCCTTGTCGATGTTGGGCACCCGCGAAAACAGCATGGCGATCAGCGCCGCGTACTCATCCGGCAGGGCGTAGCCCACGGTGTCGGGGATATTTATGGTCCCGGCCCCGGCTTTGATGGCGCTTTCCACGCAACGGCACAGGAAGTCGTGCTCGGTGCGCGAGCCGTCCTCAGCCGACCATTCGACATCGCCGCATAAATTTCGGGCCAGAGTGACGCTGTCGATAACCGCCTGATGGACCTGATCAGGCGCCATCTGCAACTTGTGCTTCATGTGCAGCGGACTGGTCGAAATAAAGGTGTGAATGCGTCCGCGTTCGGCCTTCCTGACGGCTTCGGCGCAGCGTTCGATATCCTTGGCGACGGCGCGGGCCAGTCCGCAGACGGTCGAGTTGATGATCGTGTTGGCGATCTCGCGCACCGCCGCGAAATCACCGTCCGAGGCAATCGGGAAGCCGGCTTCGATGATATCGACCCCCATTCCTTCCAGGGTCTTGGCGATGCGCAGCTTTTCCTCAAGGTCCATCGACGCCCCCGGCGATTGTTCGCCGTCGCGCAGGGTGGTGTCAAAAATGATTATCCGGTTACTCATGGAATTGTCCTCTTCTCAACTTAGGGCCAAGACAAAGTCGCGGCGACGGAGTCCTAGGGGCGCCTTAGTCGACGCAGGGCATTTCCACGATTAACGGCCATAGCCTAAACCATAATTCATTTCAAGAAATACAGATAACATATATAGAGATAGGGACTATTTTAAAATGTCAACAGACTTATTAATCAGGACCTTCCCCAAAAATTTCAGCAAAAGCCGAGTGTAAGCTGCGGCCACCTTGGCGTCTTTGC
>MIAA01000047.1:0-3051 GCA_001830425.1 Rhodospirillales bacterium RIFCSPLOWO2_02_FULL_58_16 | reverse complement strand
GTGAACAGACCATGTTTCACGCGAAGACGCAAAGACGCGAAAGCATAATGAAAGGTAAGCCGTTTCATTACCATCATTGCGAGCGGAGCAAAGCAATCCGGATGGCGGCAACGAAGAATGGATTGCTTCGTCTTGCTTCGTCGCTCCGCTTCTCGCAATCCTCGCAAAGACGGGCGGCGGGAAGAGTCTCCCCGTAATTGTAGGGTTTCGATTTGACTTTCTTGTAATTAACCCATACCATCGCATAATTGTCACTGATTAATATCGTGTTCCCGGCGGCATGTTGCGCCCGATAACAAGGCGGATTGTCATGCGTTTGTTGTATCGGATTGATGGAATCCCCACATATCACCTGTGGCATAGGAATTGCTGGGGGGGGGAGTCCCGTCGCATAACCCTTTCGGGAGCGTGGCATGAGTTTCATCGCTCGCGCATATGGCCTTCATTTTTTAGCGATCATCGCCTTGATCGCGGCGGGCGTTTTTGTTCTTGACGTGTCGTTTCCCCTGGGGATAGCCGCCTGCGTGCCTTACATCGCCCTTGTGCTGACCGGATTATGGCACCCCCGACGCAATTTTGTATTTGTCCTGGCGGCTACAGGCTCTGTCTTGACCGTTCTCGGGTATTTTTTCTCGGCGCCGTACGAAATCGACTGGATGGTTCTGACCGACCGGGGACAGACCATTCTGGTAATCTGGATAACGGCGGCTCTCTGTTATCGGCGCAAGGGATGGGAAGCGGAGCTGGAGGCCCGCATCCAGAGGCGCACCATGGAGTTGAGCAAAGAGATCGACAAACGGAAAAGCATGGAGATAATTATCCATAGAAATGAAGTAATGGCGAGCTTTCCGGAGGAAAACCCCAGCCCGTTGCTGATGTTCACGCAAGACGGCAGACTTTCTTATGCCAACAAGGCGAGCGCGCCTCTGCTGGATTATTTCAAATTCGGGATCGATCAACCGGCGCCTGAGGAATGGCGCCTGATCTTTGCCGAACTTCTTAAATCCGCCCGCACTTCGGAAACGCCTGAAGTTTACATGGAATGCGTCTGCGGTGAATCGGCATTTTCCTTACTCTTTATGAAAATGCGATTATCTTTTATACATATGCGCTCACCTTACGGCATCAAGGTTTACGGACGCAGCATCACCAAGCGCAAACATGCCGAAGCGGCCATGCTCGCCGCCAAGGAACAGTATCAGGACCTTTATGAAAACGCCCCGAGCGCCTACTGCTCGATCAGTTACGAAAACGGGTTGATCGTGCGCCACAACGCCGCTTTTATTCATTTGTTCGGATACGAACATGATGAACTGGCGAATATGACGCTTTTCGACCTCTACGCCCATCCGCTGGATGATAATCTTAAGGACGAAGAATTGTCCACGCTCCCCAACGAAGAGCGGGAAACCGGATGGATCGAACGACAGATGCGCCGCAAGAACGGGGAGATTATTTGGGTCAGCCTTTCGGGCAAGCCCGCAAAGATCGCCGACGGAGAGACAGCAAAATTCAGGTTAATTATCACCAACATTACCGAGTTGGTGCAAACCCGACATGATCTGATAGAACAGAAATTACATCTTTCCAATTATGCGGAGGAACTCAAGGCCAATACCCAGAGCCTTGAGGCGTCTTTCGAGGAATTAAAAATACAGCGCGACAAGGCCGAAGCCGCCGGCCTCGCCAAATCACAGTTCCTCAACACCATGAGCCACGAACTTCGCACGCCCCTGAACGCCGTCATGGGGTTCTCGGCAATAATGATCAAACAAACGTTCGGGCCGCTCGGTTCGCCCCTGTACGCGGAATACGCCAAGGATATTTATCAGAGCGGGAGCGACCTTCTCTCCATGATTGAAAACATTCTTGAAATGTCCAAAATCGACGCGACGGAATGCCGGATTCACCGGGAAGCGTTTATCCTTGCGGATTTGACATCGGAAGTCTTCGCGTCGGTTAAAGGCAGGGCCGATGAGAATAAAATTTCCCTGATCAACGAAATTTCACCGGAACTTCCGCTGCTTTTTGCCGATAAAAAGGCGATCAGGCAGATATTGATCAACCTGATCGTTAATGCGATTAAATTCTCTCATGAGGGCGGCGCCGTCGTGGTTGCGGCTAAGGCATTGACGCCGCACTTTAATATTACCGTCACGGATACCGGCGTCGGCATTTCCGGGGAGAACATTTCGACGGCGATGGAGCCGTTTTCACAAATCGAACGTAGTAACCATAAAAAACAGGAAGGAATGGGTCTCGGGTTGCCCCTGTGCAAGGCGTTGACGGAACTTCACGGAGGCGAATTGCGCATTGACAGCGAACTCGGCAAGGGTACGAAAGTTACGGTAACGCTGCCCGTTTCCACGCAAATCACATGGTCCCCCTCGATGAGCGTCGGGATTGCCGTCCTCGACTCCGACCACAAAATTCTTCTGGCGGTGATTGACCGGCTGGTTGCCTCCTCGTGGGTGGGCGACGGCCATAAAGTCGTCAAGGACGCGATTGAGGCGCTGTCCGTCTTTGGAGAAATTCACCTCGGCATTGAAGAAGTATTGATGGACGCCCTGGAATATCCCGACGCCGAGGAGCACAAGGCGGAACATGAAAAATTCCGTAGCTGGGTGAGCGATCTGAAAAAAAATTACGGTGAACGAAAGAACCCCCATGAAATTGCGGAGATCGGCGATTACCTTGGAAAGTGGTTCATCCATCACATCTTGACTGTCGATAAGGCGTACAGTGAATTCTTCGATCATAAGGCGGAGGACGTTTCGACCCGCCTCGCTGATTACATAGGCGTGATGAGAACCCTGAATTACACGGGCGCGAAGAAAGCCTTGGAGGATCGACAATGCCCGATGTAATGCCAACGGCCCCATGACAGCCCCCTGCGCTTTCCCCTCCTTACCAAGGAGGGGTATACCCCCTAACGCCCGGCGCGTTGACCGGGACAAGCACTGTTTTATGAACCACATAGCGTAATTCCGGTGGTCACTCTCCCGAGCCTATAATGCGGGGTCGCGCAACAGCGCCCCAATAGGCAAACAT
>MIAA01000046.1 GCA_001830425.1 Rhodospirillales bacterium RIFCSPLOWO2_02_FULL_58_16 | reverse complement strand
CGTGTTCCCGGTGAAGGACAAAAGAAAGGTTCGGAAGAGCTTGACGGCAGAACCGGAATTAGACAACAGAGGCACTGAGACACAGAGGAAGATAGAAAAAAAGAAAAAGCAGGAAGAAAACTTCGCTTAATCTTCTCTGCGCCTCTGTGCCTCTGTGTCAAAACACACAGGCTAACTCCCCCTTGGAAAGGGGGAGGATTTTAAAGCATGGGGCTGTCCGTGATTTGTAACTCAATCTCCCTGAAGCCGTTGCTCTCTCCGTCCGCCATGAAAGCGGCGATCCCGGCGGCCTTGCCGTTGATCACCGAGACGATCACCCACGCCAGCTCCGGCTCGAAGGCCATCTTGCGGTCATACTCGGAAGGCCGGGCCGGGCGGTCGGGGTGGGAGTGGTAATGGCCGATTATGCGCTCGCCGCTTTTCTGCAATTCGCGCATAAGGGCGAAGCGCAATCCGGGATCAACCTCGAAGCGGTTATCGGCGTTTTCTTCGGTGACATTGGGGCTGGGCGCCGTCCGCGTCACCGTCTGCCCGCTTCCCGTCAGCAGGCCGCAGCACTCCGCCGGGTAGGCGGCCTCGGCGGCGGCGGTGATTTGCTCCCGCAGGGAAGGAGACAGGCGAATCACGGCGCAGGCTTGATATGCAGCGTTCCCTGCACTACGCCTTTATGGAGGTCAAAGACGATGACGCTCTCGCACGGAGGGCCGGCGGGTCCGATTTGCAGGAACAGATGTCGGCCCATGGCCGGGGGCATGGCGGCGACATGGCAACCTGCGGGCAAGGGAACATCCACGTCGCCGAAGGGTTTGGATGGTTCCCTGTTCTGGCGGCGGGATGCCCGCGCCGCTTTCGAATCCGTTTCGGCTTTCACGGGCGCCGGAGCGACATCGGGGCCGTTCGCCTGATTGTATAAACCATAAATGAGGAGCGTGACGCCGATGACGATCAACGCTCCCATCGAGATAACAAGGAACTTGAGGCCCCGCATGATGTTGCTCCGGTCTGTTGAAGGATGATCGATATGCCTTCGCCATTCACTTATACCGTTCCCGTACCCGGAGACAAGGCCGGCATGCGCCTGGACAAGTTTCTCGCCGACGCCCTGCCTTCGTTGTCGCGCACCCGCATCAAGGCGCTGATCGAGGCGGGGCAGGTTGCCGGAGCAGGCAATGATCCGGCCTATAAGATCAGAGAATCTCAGTCCTTTACCATCGCCGTTCCGGCCCCTGATTCGGCGACGCCTCATCCCGAGGCCATTCCCCTCAACGTGATTTACGAAGACGACGACATCATCGTTATCGACAAACCGGCGGGGCTGGTGGTTCATCCGGCGCCTGGCCATCGCGGCGGCACGCTGGTCAACGCCCTGCTCGCTCACTGCGGGGAAAACCTGTCAGGCATCGGCGGCGCCGGACGTCCCGGCATCGTCCATCGTCTGGACAAAGACACCAGCGGCGTGATGGTGGCCGCCAAGAATGACGACGCTCATCGCTGCCTGGCGGAACAGTTCGCCGGGCATAATCTGGAAAGAGCCTACTACGCCTTGGTGTGGGGCGTTCCCAACCCGCGCCGGGGCGAGATCGAAGGCAATATCGGCCGCAATCCGGTTAACCGCAAGAAAATGGCGGTGGTCAGACAGGGCGGAAAACCGGCGCTGACCCGCTATCAGGCGCTTAAGTCTTACGGAACCCTGGCCTGTCTGGTCGAGTGCCGGTTGTTCACGGGCCGCACCCATCAGGTCCGCGTTCACATGACCGCCCTCGGCCATCCCGTTATCGGCGATCCGCTGTACGGCGGAGGCGTGAAAAACCGCCTCAAAGACGCTCCCGAGACGCTGAAACAGATAGTCTCCGCCTTTAATCGTCAGGCGCTTCACGCTTATCTGCTGGGGTTCACCCATCCGAAGACTATGGAAAAGCTGGTGTTTAACAGCGTTTTATCTAATGATATAAATGAGTTATGCCGTGAATTAGACGTAAGATAAAATACTTTACTAAATTACATAGTTATGATATTATCTACCCTGTCAAATATCTTCGGCAGGCGGGGAGGCTGCGAAACGAGGGGATAACAAGGAGTGTTGTCGCATGGGTACGTTTACGCTCGGACTTGATGTCTCTCCCGAAAGAAATCTTTCCCGCTACCTTAATGAAATCCGGAAGTTCCCGATGCTCGCCGCCGAGGAGGAACTTGCCCTCGCCCGTTCCTGGCGCGACCGTCAGGATATCGAGGCTTCCCACAAGCTGGTGACCAGCCACCTGCGTCTGGTCGTCAAGATCGCCACGGGTTACAAGGGTTATGGCCTGCCGCTGGGGGAACTCATCGCGGAAGGCAATATCGGAATCATGCACTCGGTCAAGCGCTTCGATCCGGAGCTGGGTTTCCGTTTTTCAACCTACGCCATGTGGTGGGTCCGCGCCGCCGTTCAGGAGTACATTCTTCGCTCCTGGTCGCTGGTCAAGATCGGGACGACGGCGGCCCAGAAAAAACTGTTCTTCAATCTTCGCAAGATGAAAACCCGCATCGGGGCCATGGACGAAGGCGATATGTCGCCCGCGCAGGTCGCCTCCATCGCCGAGCGCCTCAAGGTCTCCGCGCAGGAGGTGATAAACATGAACCGCCGGTTGTCGGCGCCCGACAGCTCGCTGAACGCTCCGCTGCGCGACGAGGAAGACGGAGAATGGCAGGACAGGCTGGTTGATGATAAAAGCAACCAGGAGGAAACCCTGGCCGGAGCGCAGGAGTTTGCCGTCCGCCATGAGCTTCTGGCCGCCGCCATGGGAGAGCTTTCACAACGCGAGTCTTTCATCTTCACCGAACGGCGGATGAAGGAAGACCCGTCAACCCTTGAGAACCTCAGCCGGCAATTCAACATTTCCCGCGAGCGCGTCCGCCAGATCGAGGTTATGGCTTTCAATAAAGTCCGGAAGTCGGTCAAAAACGCCGCCGCCGGCCGGCGTCTTAGCTGCTGAGGGGGGCTGGGCTGCCTTCCAAGATTATCAATGATTAACCCGGAGAACTTCTGTATCCTCCCGGAGTTGTTGACGAGGATGCCATGATCATCACCGAAACCGATTTGGCCGCCATGGTCCGCTCCATAGTCGATGCCGTACAGCCGGAGCGGATCATTCTCTTCGGCTCCTCCATGGCGCGGGGAGAAGCCACCGAGGAGTCTGACATCGACCTGCTGGTGATGGAGCGGGAGGGATTCACGGGGCGGAGCCGTTGGCGGGAACTGCAAGCCATCCGCAAGGCGATTGCCGATTTCCGAATTTCAAAGGACATACTGCTCTACAGCCGGGACGAAGTAGTCCGCCGGCAACGCTCCATGAATCACATCGTCGCCCACGCCATGAAGGAAGGGAGACTCCTTTATGAGCGATCTTGAACAGGCGGCAACGTTTCGACTCATGGCGGGCAGGCCACCGCGACATTGGTGGGAAGGTTTCCCCACCACGTTGACCGCCTCCTTAGCCGCTGATCGGGGGTGGTGGAGCCGAGGGGAATCGAACCCCTGACCTTCGCATTGCGAACGCGACGCTCTCCCAACTGAGCTACGGCCCCGATCGGTGCGGATAATGGGTTTCGTCTTAGGCGGCTGTCAAGGTCCTCCTTGCGCCGTAAACATTGAGAAGCTAGGTTAGCGCCCGCTCTCATCCGTTTGGAATTAACGCCATGGACATCGTATCAGGCCCCCTGCTCAGACTGATCTTCATGATTATCGACCTCTACATCTGGGTGGTCGTGATCGGGGTTGTCCTGAGTTGGCTTTCCGCTCTCAACATCGTCAACATGCACAACCGGTTCGTCTTCATGGTGGGCGATTTCGTTTTCCGGGTGACCGAGCCGGCGCTGCGTCCGATCCGCAGGGTTCTGCCCGACATGGGCAGTTTCGATCTGTCGCCGGTGGCGCTGATTTTTCTCCTTATCTTCGCCCAGGATATGTTGTCGCAGGTGATTGCAAAATTTGGTTCATAAAGCGTCTCCTTTCACCGCCGCCCCCTCGGGCGTCAAGGTCAATGTCAAGCTGGCTCCCAAAGCCGGCCATAACCGGATTTCCGGCTTTGCCGACGACGCCGACGGCAACTGCGTTCTCAAGGCTTCCGTTACCGCCGCGCCGGAAGGCGGCAAGGCCAACGCCGCGCTGATAAGGATGCTGGCCAAGGAATGGGGGCTGCCTAAAACCTCTCTGGAAGTCGCCGTCGGCGCCTCCGGCCGCCGCAAAACATTGTTCATCAAGGGCGACGCCGAAATGCTTGGCCGACGGCTCAATCAGTGGGCGGATAACGCCCGTGAGTAACGCCGTGATTATTGACGGCAACGCCCTGGCCGCCGACCTGAGACGGCGGATCGCCGCCGAGGTCGCCAGGCTCGGCCTGACGCCGGGGCTGGCGGTGGTGCTGGTCGGCGATGATCCGGCAAGTCAGGTCTATGTGCGCAACAAGCTCAGGATGACCGCCGAGGTCGGCATGGTTTCGTTCGAAAATCTTCTTCCCGCTGAAACCGGCGCACAGGAACTGCTCCGGTTGATCGCCGACCTCAACAACGACGGCAAGGTCAACGGCATCCTGGTGCAGCTTCCTCTGCCGGCTCATATCGGCGCCGAGGCGGTGCTTAACGCCATCGACCCGGCCAAGGATGTGGACGGTTTCCATGTGATCAACGCCGGGAGGCTGGCCGCCGGCATTGCCGAGGCCATGGTTCCATGCACCCCGCAAGGCTGCATCATGATGCTCAAGGCTCACCTGGGGAATCTTTCAGGCCTCAAGGCCCTTGTCCTGGGCCGTTCCAATATTGTCGGCAAGCCGATGGCGGCTTTGCTGCTGCGCGAGAACTGCACGGTCACCATCGCCCATTCCAAGACCCGCGATCTGGCCGGGGAATGCCGCCAGGCCGATATTCTGGTCGCCGCCTCCGGCGCGGCGCGAATGGTCAAGGGCGACTGGATCAAGCCCGGCGCCGTCGTTATCGATGTCGGCATCGTCCGCGTTCCGGCCCCGGAAAAAGGCGAAGGCAAGACCAGACTGGTCGGCGACGTGGACTTCGAGGCGGCGCTCAAGACGGCCGGCGCCATCACGCCGGTACCGGGGGGAGTCGGCCCGATGACCATCGCCTGCCTGCTTCGCAACACCCTGATTGCCGCCTGCCGCCAACATGGCCTGGAAGACCCGAATATCTGATGGAGCTAAACGCCCTGATTTTTGACGTTGACGGCGTTTTGGCCGATACCGAGGAGGCCCATCGCCGGGCTTTCAACGCCGCCTTCGCCGAACTTGGACTCGGCTGGGCGTGGGACCAAAAGCTGTATGCGCGGCTGTTGGCGGTCGCCGGAGGAAAGGCGCGCATCCGCCATTACCTTAAGCAGATCGGTCAGGATCGATCGGCCGGCCCCGAGGGTGACGAGCGCGTCGAGCGCATCCACGAACTGAAAACGAAAATCTATGCCGACCTGCTCGCCGGGGGCGGCGTCGGCTTGCGTCCCGGCGTCGAACGGCTGATCCGTGAAGCCCACGACCGGGGAATGCGCCTGGGCATCGCCACCACCACCGGCCCGGCCAACATCGTCGCCCTGTTCAGGAACACTATCGGCGGCGGGGCGCTGAGATGGTTTGACGCCATCGGCGCCGGAGGACGGGTGCAAAATCTGAAACCGTCGCCCGATATTTATCGTTGGGTGCTTGATATCCTGGGGCTTGATCCCGCCGCCTGTCTCGCCATTGAAGACTCATCAAACGGCCTGAAGGCGTGCCGGGGCGCCGGCATCGGCGCGGTGATCACCACTACCGGCTACACGCATGACGAAGACTTCTCCGGGGCCGTCGCCGTTCTCAGCGATCTGGGCGAACCGGACAGCCCCTTTGAGATCAGGCAAGGAGACGCTTTCGACAAAAACTATGTGGACGTCGATTTGTTGCGGCGGTGGCACAAAAAGTTTGAAAGCTCGGGCCGTCCGCCGTAAGCTTCATCCGTTCCGTTATTTTTAATCGCTCGGCGATAAGGGATAAATGACCATGAGGTTGGCGCTGATTATTGCTTTTACGCTTGTTGCCGCTATCGGCGGCTCCCTTCCCGCCGCCGCCCATATTACGGACGCGGTGGCCGGCGGCTGGACGGCGGGACTGACCCATCCCTTGTCGGGGCTTGACCATGCGCTGGCCATGTCCGCCATAGGCGTATGGGCGGCTCAGATCGGGCAACGCTCGATTTGGCTCCTTCCCCTGTCGTTCCTTGCGGCATTAGCCGTCGGCGCGACCGCCGGCATGCTCGGCGTCGCCTTGCCGGGCGTTGAATTCGGCGTCGCCGGATCGGCGGCGGCTTTAGGTCTGCTGATTGCCCTGGCGATCAAGCCGGAAATAACGGCGGGCGTCTCGGCGGTTGCCCTGTTCGCGTTGTTCCATGGGCTTGTTCATGGCGCCGAACTGCCGTCGGCGGCTTCCCCCGTATCCTACATGGCGGGGTTCCTCGCCGCCTCGACGGGAATTATTGCCGTCGGCCTGCTTGCCGGCCATGCCTTGCGCAATCCTGTCGCTCTAAGTAAATCACGTTGATTTATGGCGGAGTTCTTACTACCGTAGAGGCAGTCGGGCGCTCTGGGGTTAATCAGTGAGGATTGGTATGGTCGTAAAAGCCGAAGCGGCGGGAGCGTTTTCGCTTTCGCTGCTGATCGCCATGACGACGTGGACCGCCGGGTCACAAGCCGGTCCGACCCTTGATGATTGGAGCTTCGCCGTCGGCCCCGGCGTCGCCGCGCAGCCTGAATATGTCGGCAGCGACAAATATCAGGCTTGGCCGTTGCCGATCATTGAGGCGAAATGGAAGGACAAGGTCTTTCTAAGCGCCCAGGACGGATTGGGTTGGAACGCCATAAAAACCAGTAATTTCCGTTTCGGCCCCCTGGCTCATTATTATTGGGGAAGCCGTGATCGCCCTTCCGGCATCAACAATATCGACTTCGGCACACAGGTCGGAGCTTTCGCCGAGTTCGCCTTCAGCCACTGGAAACTGGACGCTACGGCGCTGTACGCGGTCTCGGGAAGCAGCGAAGGCGCCCGAGCCAATCTCGGCCTCGCCTACGGCACGCGGATAAACAAGAATTGGGAAGTCGTGGTGCGCGCCGACGCCGACTATTTCAACGACAACGAAATGAAGACCTATTTCGGCATCAACGCCCGGGAAGCATCAGACAGCAATCTCAGGGAATATTCTCCAAGCATGGGCATTGCCGACGCCGGCCTCGGCTTAAAAATCAATTACCAAATATCCGAGGACTGGAGCATGTTGGGCCTTATCAGGGGAAGCACCCTGCTCGGCGACGCCAAGGACAGCCCCCTGACGCAACAGGAATTCCAGGGTTACGGCGGCGTCGGCTTCGCCTACCACTTTTAGAGCATTATCCGACCAAATTGAACCGCCTGCGAAACATTTGCCGACGGCCAGATATTGTTGTCGTGCTTGACAACACGCCGGATTGTTGGCATTGTCGCCAACATGAAGGCTTGGATCGTCCGGCGGTCGAAAAACGTTCTGTCGGATGGGGCGATCCTGGAAATGGTTATCTGGCGGCTTCCCCATCCCATCGCGGATTGCGCCCATCCGTACAGGTACCGCCTGTTCTATGGGCGCGATGGGGCGCGGATCGTCGGCTACGATAACGAACGGGGAAAAGGCGACCATTGTCATCGGGACGGACAAGAGCGGTCATATCGGTTCACGACCGTCGAGACTCTCATCGAGGACTTCCTTGCCGAAGTCCGCAAGCGGAGGGCGGAAAAATGAGAAGGGCGATCATCCGGATTTGCAAGGACGACGAAGCCGTAATCGCCGAAGCGGCGCAGGGCTTTATCCACGCATGGAAGACAGAGAAATCGAATGCCGATGTGTTTACGTTCGGCTCACCCGCGCAGTTGTTCGCCGTCCTTTCGCCAAAGCGCTGGGAGATGATCGAACGCCTGCAGGCCATAGGGCCGGTCAGCTTGCGGGGGCTGGCGCGCGCGCTGGAACGAGATGTCAAGCGCGTGCACCAGGATGCCGCCGTGCTGCTCGAATGGGGCTTCATCGAGCGAACCGACGACAGAAAGATTCTCGTGCCGTTCGACGTTATCCATGCCGATTTCGATTTGCGGGCAGCGGCGTGACGTGAACGCGGCGTCGGCTTCGCCTACCACTTTTAGGCTTTCATTTTACCCCAGGCCAGTCCCAGCCACTCGTTAATGGCCCATGCGGCGGTGGACAGCGCCGACGCCGAGGGCAAAAGATCATAGGCCGAGGACTCCGTTGCCGATCTGAACCCGACGGCGGCGGGGATCACCCTGAATCCGACGCCGGTGAACATGAACTCGGCGCGCCGCATATGGTAGACATGGGTCACCAGTAAAATAGTCTTGACGCCTTCCGCCCGGAGCATGGCGAAACTGTTGGCGGCGCTCTCTTCCGTATCCTTGGCCTGTTCTTCCAACCAGCGAACCGACGCGCCCCGCTCATTTTCCAGGAGTCGGCGCACGGCCTCGCTCTCGGACAGCGTTGAGGGGCGCGGCTTGCCGCCGACAACCAGAATCGGAAGATTCGTTTTTTTGTGCAGAAAAGCGGCGTACAATGCCCTTTGAACCGACGCCATGCCGGCCACGTCGCCGCCGTACTCAGGCGAGTCGGTCGTAATGCCCGCCGTCAGAACGACAATGGCCCCGGCGTCTCCGGCGGCGGCGGGAAGGCGCGTCGGATCCAGCGGGGAGTGCTTGACCAGACTATCGGCCAAGGCAACGGCGACCACGGGCAGGCTGAGGACCAACAGCAGGATAGCCGCCGCCGCTATCAGCGCCATGCCCGGCCTTCTTCTCCGACCGATAACCGCCAGCCCGGCGAAGAGCATCACGATGAATAAGCCGGGCGGCAACACAGCGGCCTTGATCAAGGTTTTAAGAACAAACATCCGGCACATCATGATTGATCGAAGTCGGCTGCGCCATTTAAATAAATCTTAACCATGACGCCTGATAATCCGCAGCTTGATACAATAATGGATATGCGTCTTGCCGGACACTGACAACAAATCCGAAGTCAAAAAACAATCGATGGCGGTGGCTCTCGGCTACGACTCCCCAAGCGGGTCAGCGCCTGTTGTGCTGGCCTCCGGCAGAGGGGCGGTCGCCGAACAGATTCTACAGATCGCCTTCGCCAACGGCATCAAGGTCCGCGAAGACGCCGATCTGGCCCAGTTGCTGAGCGCCCTTGACCTCGACAGCGAAATTCCGGTGGAGGCCTTCGCCGCCGTTGCCGAAATCCTTGCCTATGTCTATCGGGCGACGGGAGCGACAACGTCCTTTTCCGATGAACCTGCGGGCGACCCCGACAATAAGGAGACGACTGAATGAACAAGCTCGCGGCGCCCCGGCTTTTCACGACGGGAGGCCGCCGTGGATATTAGCATGTCGGGATATCTCTACGCCGTGGCGGCGCTGGTTTTCGTCCTTGCCCTGATCGGCATGATGGCGGCGCTGTTGCGTAAAATCGGGGTAGGCTTCTCCCCCGCCCTCAAGAAAGGCGACAAGCGCCGGCTGGCGGTGATCGAAACGAAAAACCTGGACCCCAAGCACCGGCTGGTGTTGTTCCGGCGGGACGGCGCCGAGCATCTTATCATGCTGGGCGGCGAGAGCGGACTGTTGATCGAGACCGGCATCATCCCGCCGGCGGAAAGCAGCGATGTTATCCTTGAATCAACGGTGAAACAGAACCGGAGCAACCTGACTCTTGCCGCTATCAGCGGCGCCGTCATCGCCGCCGTGCTGACGGTCATGACGGCGGCTCCGGCGGCGGCCCAATCCTTTACCGTGGATATGGCGGGCGCCGGCGGCTCGTCGGCGGGACGCATCTTCCAGCTTGTCATTCTGATGACGGTGCTGACCCTGGCCCCGTCCATTCTGGTCATGGTCACCTCGTTCACCCGCATCGTCATCGTTCTTTCGTTCGTCCGCACGGCCATAGGCACCCAGCAATCGCCCCCCAACCAGGTGCTGGTAAGTCTGGCGCTGTTCCTCACCATATTTATCATGATGCCCACCTTCGACACCATTTACACCCAGGCCGTACAGCCCCTGATCAACGAGGAGATTGATGAAATCGAAGCCTATAATCGCGGCATCGCGCCGATCCGCGACTTCATGTTGCAGCATGTCCGCGAACAGGACCTGATATTGTTTTCCGAGATCGCCAAGATTCCCCTCACCCAGGTCCAGGCCCTGACCCAAGCCCAGACCAGGGTTCAGGCGAAGACGAAGACTCAGGCGCAGCCCCGGACTCAAGGACAAACTTTGCCTCCCCCGCCCCAGGCCGCGCCCCAGACTCCGCCCCTGACCAAAGAGCAGGCTCAGACCCAGGCCCAGTTGATGCCGATGAGAGTGCTGATTCCGGCGTTCATGATCAGCGAAATAAGACGCGCCTTTGAAATAGGGTTTATCGTTTTTATCCCGTTTCTGGTCATCGACATGGTGGTGTCTTCGGTGCTGATGTCGATGGGCATGATGATGCTGCCCCCGGTCATGATCGCCATGCCCTTCAAGATCATTTTCTTCGTTCTGGTTGACGGCTGGTACATGATCGTCGGCAGTCTGGTGCGAAGTTTTACCGGCTGATGCTCTATAGACTTGAAAGTCACCGCCGACGTATTTATGGTTAACAATCGTTAACGGGGAGGGGTTACGTCATGCGCATACTTCTTGTTGAGGATGACGCCGCGACGGCGCGAAGCATCGAGATAATGCTCAAGACCGAAGGGATCGTGGTCGATGTCACCGATCAGGGTGAAGACGGCCTGGAAATCGGCAAGCTTTACGACTACGACCTCATTATCCTGGACCTGATGCTGCCCGACATCAACGGCATGGAGGTATTGCGCCGACTGCGCGACGCCCGCGTCGAAACGCCGGTGCTGATTTTATCGGGCCTCGGCGAAGCGGAGCAGAAAGTCAAAGGCCTGGGCTACGGCGCCGACGACTACCTGACCAAGCCCTTCGACAAGAAAGAACTGCTGGCCCGCATCCAGGCCATCGTCAGACGTTCCAAGGGCCATGCCCAGTCGGTCGTTCACACCGGTCGTTTGAGCGTCAACATGGACGCCCATACGGTGGAAGTGGACGGCAGTCCCGTACACCTCACCGGCAAGGAGTACGGCATCCTTGAGCTGCTGTCGATGCGCAAGGGAACGACGCTGACCAAGGAAATGTTCCTTAATCACCTGTACGGCGGCATGGACGAGCCGGAATTAAAGATCATCGACGTCTTCATCTGCAAACTACGCAAAAAACTGAGCAACGCCACCGGCGGCGTCAACTACATAGAAACCGTATGGGGTCGCGGCTACGTCCTGCGCGACCCGGACGGCGGCGGCGAACAGACAACGACCTGAATGACGTTTTAACCACGTTAAATGACGTTTTATACACGTTAGATGACGAATTAACCATGGTGAATCGTCCTTAACCCATTGATATCAAACAAAACCACCCCTAAAAACGCCGTAAAATGTCGTCATTTGTCGTCATTTGTCGTCATTTTGTTCCGACCCGCCACCCCCTCCTGACCTCCCTCTTGAAGCAAGGGGGAGGAATTTTCCCCCCCTCACTTTTTTCCCCTCCTTACCAAGGAGGGGCAAGGGGAGGTTGCCGCAACGACCCCCTCCTGACCTGAAGCAAGGGGGAGGAATTTACGCCGAATGCATATTCACAATTTCCAACACCCGTCCCCGTAAGGAACAAAAAGCGAATATATCTGACAAATTCGCAAAATGCAAGGATTAATATCTTGTCATTAGCTCATTTACCAGTTACTGCATCGTCTTCGGATGCTTTCATAAGACTGCTTGGTGTCGATGTTTGCGTTACGGTCGTCCACCGTCCGTTGCATATTATCAACAAGCGGCTTGATCTTTTCCTGGACAAAGGCTTGCGCCTGCTTCGCGCCGCGATCCGCCGAATCCACATAGATCGGCCCCATCCGGCGCACGGCGTCGGTCAATTCCTTCCGCAGGAGCGGCGCGTAGTGAATCAGGTTGTCCCGATAGATGCCGACGTGTTCATCCTCGTGGTTTCTGATCAAACGGTACTCGCAGCTTCCCTGGAGGTATTTACGGTCGATATACACAATGAAATCCGTATAGCCGACGCCGGCGTCGAGCGACTCGATAACCGCGCAAAAATGATTTTCCCGAATTTGATAGGCCCTGACATTAACGCGCATATTGAAGCGGAACTCGGTCACGGTTAATCCGAGCAGGCGCCATGTGCCGGACGGCGTTACGCCGCCGTTCTTCTGCCTGATGCGCTTCAAGTCGTCACGGCCATAGCCGTTATTGACGGTGACGCCTCCCTGAATCAGGCTCATCGTCACGCTCGCGGCCCCCTGGATCGCTTGGGCATCCTGTGGGCAACCCGGCTCGGCCCGGGAAGGACCCGCCGCGAAACATATCCCCGAAACAATCGCCACAAGCGTGGCGCTACGGGTTCCGCGCTCTAAGCTATGCCGCCATCTCATGAAAACATCATCCCACACTCTGGCCCCGGGGGCCAATGCCTGTTATGTTGCCGGCAAGTCAACACTTCTTCAGGAGAACGCCCTAATGGTTATCCATAAAAAGAGCACGGCCCATGAAACCAGTCACGCCCTCAAGCATGAATCGGAGTTCAAAGTCGAGGCGCGGCGCAACAAACTTGTCGGCCTGTGGGCCGCCGAAAAAATGAACCTGACCGGCGACGCGGCGGCGGTCTACGCCAGGGAGGTTGTTTCTGCGGACATGGAAGAGGCGGGAATCGACGACGTGGTGCGTAAGGTAATGGCCGATTTCGCCGGCAAGGGCGTGGCGATAACCGAGAACCAGTTGCGCGATAAATTAAATGAGCAGCTTCCCGTAGCGCGCCGGCAGATCATTGATGAAAGCGAAAAGGCTTCATGATCACGGGCTGTAAAATTCTTCTTTACAGGGAACAATTTCGACAGTAAACGGCGGTTTCCAATTCCTTGTTCATGGATGCGGCGTCCGGTGAAACAATTTCAGA
>MIAA01000045.1:23760-23973 GCA_001830425.1 Rhodospirillales bacterium RIFCSPLOWO2_02_FULL_58_16 | reverse complement strand
CCTTCGTAAGGAGGGGAAAGCGCGGGGGCCGCCGTTATAAAATGTGACCCGTCCGCTTCACCGTGGCCGGTTCTTCTGTCCGCGCACCCTGTCGGGCGGAAATTTCAGAAGCACCGTAGTGCCTGCCCCAAGCTCGCTTGTAAGTTCGAGCGTTCCGCCGTGCAGTTCGACGAACGCCTTGGCGATCGGCAGGCCAAGGCCCGTCCCCTGATG
>MIAA01000045.1:0-23740 GCA_001830425.1 Rhodospirillales bacterium RIFCSPLOWO2_02_FULL_58_16 | reverse complement strand
CCACTTGGCCGAAAGGTTCAAGAACTTTCTCGATATCCTCCGGGGGAATGCCGATGCCGGTATCGGAAACCCGGACAAGAAACGAGGCGTTATCGTCGATTTTGACCTGCGTGGTTACGCATCCGTTATTTTTGGTGAACTTTATGGCGTTTGACACGATGTTCAGATAGGCCTGTTTCAACAGGCGCTCGTCGGCATAAAGGGCGGGTAATTTGCTGCTGATGTCCCAGACGACGTTAATACCTTGTTTTTCCGCTGTGTGGCCGACGATGTCCCAGGCGGAATGTAGAATCTTGACGACATCCAGTTCATTCTCGTTCAAATGAACTTTCCCTGCCTCAATGCTGGAAACATCGAGAATGTCATGGATGATTTCATGAAGATGGCGACCGGAATTATAGATGTTTTCGACGTATTCACGATGTGTTTCGTTGGCGATGGCGCCGTTAACCCCGCTCCGCATGGCGTCGGCAAAACCTATAATCGCATTAAGCGGGGTGCGCAGTTCGTGACTCATGTTGGCGAGAAATTGGGATTTCGCCGCGTTGGCGTTCTCCGCCAGTTTTTTCGCCTCCCGAGCCTCGTTTTCGGCCCGCTCGCGCACGGCGACCTCCTCCTTGAGTTTTTGCGTCCGTTCCTCGATCAGCCGTTCGAGGTCGTCTTCTCTCTTCCTGAATTCCTTGATGAGTTTGCGGGTCTGGTCATGCAGGAATTTATGGCGCAACAGGGCGCGTATGCGCGCCTTCAGAATTGAAATTTCGCCCGACTTGCCGACAAAATCATCGGCCCCGGCTTCCAGCGCCCGCATGGCGTTGTCTTTGGATTCGTAGGCGCTGATCAGGAAAATGATGATTGTCGCTTCGCCATGTTTTTGAGGTGGCGCCAACCGCCGGCAAATCTCTATGCCGTCTATTTCCGGCATGACCAGATCGATCAGAACGCAGTCGAGATTACCCTTCTCGGCAAGGGCCAGTCCGTCAGTCGAATTTGACGCCGTTTCCACATGATATCCTTCGTCGGCCAATTCGCCGGACAGGTATTCCAGATAAGTGGGGCTGTCGTCGATAATCAGTATGCGCGCCTTGCGAAAGAACATCTCCTCCGGCTTGATGATGGAGGCCTGCTTTCCCGACTTGCGCAGCAGGGAATGAACGCGCAGCATCAGGATTTTGGCGTCTTCGTTCTTGGAAACGTAATCGTCGGCGCCGCTTTCCAGTCCCCGCAGTTGGGCGTCGATGTCCTCGTCCATGGTCAGCATGAGGGTGGGGATGCCCTGGGTGTTGATGTTCATGCGCACACGGCGGCACAGGTCATCTCCCTGAATGCCGGGCAGATGATAGTCAACCATGATGAGATCGGGATGAAAGGCGTTGAGCGCTTCCAGCGCCGCCTCTGCCGAGAGGAAACAGGCGACGTCGAAACCTTCCTCCTGCAACGCCAACTGAAGTTTCAGGGCCTGCGTCGGCGAGTCCTCGATGATCATGATTTTGTTGTCGGACATTACCGGACCTTCTGCGCTTTAGTCGCAACCATTTCCAAAATGCCGGGAGCGATGGCGTCAAGGGGAAGCGATTCGCAAACGCCGCCCAAGCGCACCGCCTCCGCCGGCATGCCGTAGATCACCGCCGTCGACTCGCTTTCCGCGATAGTATAGCCGCCGGCCTGCTTAATTGCCAAAAGTCCCTTCGCCCCGTCGCTCCCCATGCCCGTAAGCAATACGCCCAGGGCGTGCGTCCCCTGGTCATGGGCAATCGACTTCAGCAGCACGGTCCCCGACGGACGCTGGGTGCTGACGAGCGCGCCGCCGTTAACCCGCAACCGGCCGTCCCTGATTTCGAGATGCGTGTCCTCGGGCGGGAAATACACTTTGCCCGGCGCCGGACATTCGCCGTCCTTGGCGATGGTCGCGGTGAACGGCGTGATGTCGCAAAGCCAGCTTACAAAGCCCGTCAGGAAACCGTCGGTGATATGCTGCACCGCCAGTATGGGAAGCGGAAAATCACGGCCCAGTCCGTTCAACACCCGGCTGACGGCGTTCGGGCCGCCGGTGGAGGCGACGATGCCGATTATTTTGGGAGCGACGGTCGGAAAATGACGACCCGATTCCTTCGCGGTTGAGCTTTTTGCGCTCATGGCCCCAAAGTCTATGTTGCGTCGCCCGGCCTGGCGCACGACCTTTACCTGGCTCATGACGGCTAACTGATCGCACAATTGTCCGGCCATGGTTTCGTAGTCCCCGTTGGTTACCCCCACCGGCTTCTCAACGACCGTCAGCGCCCCGGCGCGCATGGCGTTCATGGCTATATTCAGTTCTTCCTCCTGAACGCCGGCCGAAACCACGACGATCGGAGTAGGCCGGGAGGACATGATCAAAAGCGTGGCGTCCAGGCCGTTCATGCCGGGGAGCCTTATGTCCAGCGAGATAACGTCCGGCCGGACCCGATTAAGTTTTTGCAACGCATCTTCGGCGCTTGTCGCCGTGGCGGCGACTTCGAGGCGGGAATCGTTGCCGATGATGTATTTCAGCAATTCCATTACGACCGGAGAGTCCTCGACGATCATGACTCTTATTTTTTTGGTCATAACATTTGCTCAATAGTGTCCAGCAGGTCTCTCTGATCGAATTTTTGTTTGATCACATAGGCGTCGGCGCCCAGGGAAAGGCCCCGCTCCCGGTCTTCATTGCTTTCCATTGAGGTGACCATGATGATGGGGATATGGGCGATTGACGGATCCTTCTTGATTTCCGCGAGCAGCCCGAACCCGTCGAGACGCGGCATCTGAATGTCGCTGACGATCAGATCGACGGGCTGGGAACGCAGCTCGGTAAGAGCCTCCAGACCGTCCACAGCGATAATAACACGATAGCCGTATGCCTCAAGGATGCTTTTTTCAAGCGTACGGGTGGTGATCGAATCATCGACCACCAGAATGGTCGGCGGTTTCTCCTCGGGCGCCATCTCCTCGGTCGCCAGCATCCTGACGGCGCCCGGTCGGCGGAACGCCTCGACCAGCGCAAAAGGACTCAACACCGTTGAAATGGAGCCGTCCTCCAGCAGAATGCCGCCTGTGACCTTGCTTCCATGGGGCAGGGGGAACCCCAGGTCCTTGATTACGGCGTCGCGGATGGCGATCAGCGAATCAACGGCGATCGCCACCTTGGTTTGAGCGGAATTAATGATTATAACCGGCATAATTCCTTTCTGCACGTTGATCTCATTGCTTCCCAGGCCGAGGAGCACGGCAAGGCCTTGCAGGGGGACTTGACTGCCCTGGAAGTTGATGACCGGCGAGCCTTCAATGGTTTTGACTTCGTCGATATGGACTCTGCACAGCCGCTCAATGCCGTCGGTGGGGACGGCAAAAATACGGTCGTGACTGACCACCATGAGCAGGCGGTGGGTTGAAATGGATAACGGAACAAGAAGGCGGAAGAAGGTTCCCGGCTCATCTTTTTCCACGACCTCGATATTTCCGTTCAGACGGGCGACCGTTTCCTGAACAACCGACATTCCCATGCCTCTTCCGGCCAGATCGGTAATTTCTCCGGCGGTGGAAAAACCGGGCTTGAAGATGTTGGACAGCAACTCGCGTTGCGAGGCCGAGGCGGCCTCCTTTTTGGTAAGAAGGCCCTCGCTGATCCCTTTCGCGGCAATTTTTTTGAAATCAAGACCGCGTCCGTCGTCATTGACCTCGATACACAGTCGGCCGCCTTCAACCTTGAATCCGAGGACAAGGCGACCGGCCTTGTCCTTGTTGTTGCGGATACGCTCCTGCGGCGTCTCAATGCCGTGGTAGACGGCGTTGCGGACCATGTGCATCAACGGGTCCTTGAGCGCCTGAAGAACCAGCCGGTCGGCCTCGACTTCCAGTCCGAGAACGCGCACGTCGATCTCTTTGCCCTCGTTGCGCGCCAGATCGCGGACCATCTTGCGGAAACCGCCGAACACGTTTTCCACCGGCGCCATCCGCACCAGACGAATCTCGTCCTGGAGTTCGCCGCCGAGTTGGCGAAGCATCCATGCGCTGCGCTGTTGCAAAAGCCGCATCGACCTGACTTCTTTGGACAGCCGCCGGACATGCTGATCCATGGCGTCGAGGTGACGGGTGACCTTGCCTTCCTGACGAACTTTCGCGGAAATTCCTCCGAGCAGACTCCAAACCCGTTCCACATCGCCCAGCACGCGCTCAATGGAACGCAGCTTGCGGCCCACCATTTGCTGATTCACATTCTCCGTCATCAATTGGCCGGCCGAACGCAAAAGTCGGTCAAGGTTGGCGGAGCTGACCCTGATCGAGGTCTCGGCGGCGGCGGACGGAGAATCATCATGCGCGGCGGGAACGGCTGTTCCTTTTGAACTTTCCTCCGGCGGCGGGGATTCCACAGATTCTCCCGCCTCGGGTGTTTTGTCTTTTTCTGTCCCGTCAAGGAGTTGGTTGATAGCCTGCAAGGCGGAGTCGGGAGCGGCAGGTTCTTCCCCCTTAATGAAGGCCTCGACCCAGTCCTCAATGGCGTCGGATGCTTCAAGAAGAACTCTGGCGACCGGGTCGGTTAACGGCATGGCGCGGGATTGCATCCGCGAGAACAAGGCCTCCATGCGATGCGCTAGGGTTTCCACCGGCTTAAGGTCGGCGGCGCGCGCCGCGCCTTTCAGGCTGTGGGCGCGGCGGAATATTTCGTTCAGTATTTTCGGGCAAGGCTCTGCTTCGCCGGTTTCCAGCTTATTCAGCGTGGACCGGATGTATTCCAGATGATCTTTGTATTCGATCTGGAATGCGGCCAAAAGTTTGGCGCGGATATTCATCAAATCTTGTATTTCTCCACGAGGCTTCGGAGCTGCCGGCCAAGGGTGGTCAGGTTTCCGGCGGCCTCCGCCAGTTGCCCCGTGCTGCTGGCCGTTTGCTGGCTTGCCTGGCGGATTTCGTGAAGCGCCTGGGTTACCTGTTCAAGACCGATCTGCTGCTGGTTGGTGGCGCCGACGATCTGTTGGAAGGCGGTGACGCTTTCCTGGATGTTTACGGCCATCCTGGTCATGGTTTCATCGGCGACTTTGGCTTTTTCCTTGCCCATTTCCACCCGCTTTACGGCCTCTTCGGTAACCATCACCGAAGTGTTGATGCCCTTCTGGATTTCTTCGAGGATTATGCGGACCTGCCCGGTGGCTTCCTTGGCCTGATCGGCAAGATTCTTTATTTCATTGGCGACTACCGAGAAGCGGCGGCCTTCGTCTCCGGCGTCAGCCGCCTCAATCGCCGCATTGAGCGCCACCAGATTTGACTGTTCGGCGATGTCGTTGACGGTGGTGATGATTTCGCCGATAGCCTGGGTCTTTTCGCTGAGCATGACAACATTCTCGGCCACCGTTCCCGCCTGCTCGCGGATGGCCTCCATGGCTTTGCTGGTTTCCTTCACCGCCTGTATGCCCGAGGCTCCCGAGACGGTGATTGATTGAGCGGCGCCGGCTACCTGGCGCGCCCTCTCTGAAACCTGGGCGCCGGACTGGTTGATTTCCTCGACGGTGGAGGTAATCTGTTGCACCGCCGCCGCCTGCTCCTTGGTGCCGGCCGCCTGTTGTTTGGTAGTGGCCAGAATTTCCGCCGAGGCCGAATTAAGATTTTCCGTGGCGTCGCGCGTTCGGATGGCGATATCGCGAAGCGAGTCGGTCATGTCGTTGAAAGCGCCGGCCAGCCGACCAAGCTCGTTGGCGGACGTTACCGGAAGTTTTTCCAGGCTTAAATTACCCTTCGCAATGTCCTGGGCGCGGGTGACGCATATGTCCAGCGGTCTGTTGATGGCGTGAGCAAAGTTCAGGCTGGTCATTGCTCCAAGCAGGGTGGCGCCGATGCTGATGATGATCTCCCAGTTGATCATTGAAGACATTTTCTCCTCCGCCTGGGCGGTGAAATCCTTGACCAGATCATTGGCGGCGGCCAGCAACTTGGCATTGAGGGCCAGCGCCTCCTTAAGTTTTCCCGGTCGTAAAGGGTCATTCAGCGGCAGCGTGCGAAACTTTACGGTTTCATCCCGCAACTGTTGCGACAACGCGCTTTGTTCCGACAGCGATCTTCCGGCATTCCCTATGGTTGCGCGGGGCAGGAGGATAGTCTGGCCCGTTTTCAGGTTCTCGACGGCCTGGCCGCCGTTAATCAGGGCCTTCAGGGTATTATCAAAAGTGTCCAGCGTAGCGGCATAGCCGGCCCCGAACTCCTGCTCCGGCAACAGGGCCTCTTTCATGTAGATCTGCGTCAACATGCGTTGGCGACCGGCAAGATCAATGACGGCGCCGTCGGACTTCTGATTCTGGAGGGCAATGATTGTGTAGGCCAATATCACAATAAATATCGTGATAAAACCTACTGTTATAAACAACATTCTTTGTTTTATGCTCATGTTGCTCATCAAAGAGAATGTGTTATCGCTGTGCATGATTAGATACCTCTATCATAGATTGTAATCCGGTTGCTTTACTGTTTATCTTTCAACATCGGCAGTGACAGTATCTCTTTCGTATTGAGAAGAATCAGGGTTTCGGCGGTCACCCCTTTTATGTAGCGCGCCGATAACCCGGAAGCCTGGCCGCCGGGGATCGTCAGTTCCTCTTCGCGAACCAGACGAATCTCGTCGATGCGATCAACGCCGAGGCCCACTTCCGTCCCTCCTTTGCGGCGCAGGAAGACTATATATTTGCCGTTTTCATTTTTTGTTCCGGATATGCCGAGGACGGCGGCGATATCCACAACCGGTCGAATCTCTCCATGAAGGTTGACTACGCCCAGTAAATCCGCCGGGGTTCCCGGAACGGGAGTGCAGACGGTTTGAGGAAGAACTTCGGTCAGATCGGTCATGGCGATGCCGTAACATTCCTTGTCGAGCCGGAAACTCAAAACGGGCAACAGGGTTTTTTGGGTGTTATCCTTGACGTGGCGTCGGGCCAGTTGATCGGCGCGCTTGCGTCGGACGGACTTGATATAGGCGGCGTCGGGACTCATCGCCTTCTTCAGGGCGCGGCTGCTCTTGTCCAATCGGCTTTTCACCAACTCCCAGTCTATTTCTCCCATGCTCTAGCCTCTAATTGCCTCTAAATGAATTTTGGCGAGTTCCTTCAGTTGCGCAACGGAAATACCGTCATATTCTTCGAATGCCCGGGCGTCATCCATATTCGACAGCAGCCTTACGGCGTTGGCGAGAGAACGTGAGGCGCCCTTCTGATCTCCCTTTTTATATAGAAAAAGACCAAAGTGATAATGAGGCAATACGAAGTTTCGATCCAGATAAATAGCCCTGCGTAAAGCCGCCTCGGCATCCTCATCCTTTCCCATTTGTTCAAGCACTAAGGCATGAAACAGGTGGATGGACGGGTTAAGCTTGTCTGTTTTCAGGAGGTTTTCACAACAGCGCGCCGCTTCCCCTGACTTTCCCCTGTCGGCCAGACGCCTGATTTCGTCGAGGCGCGATCCCCCGGTTTGGGGCGGCTCCGGGGCAGGTTCCGGCGTAACGTGGGGGGCGATTGCCTCTATCGCGTTGATTGTCCCGGTGGTTATTTTCCATTCAGGCGGCGGCAGGGGAGGCGTCCACAGGGGAGTCGGCGGAACTTCCGCAAACGATGTCGTTTCGTCGGCCTCGTCACTTTTCTGGTAAAGCACCGTCCCCGGCGCATTGACGCTCTTGAAGGCCTTGAACGTCACCATGTTCGGTTCCGAATGACCTACCATCAGCCACCCGTCGTCAACGAGACACTCGTGGAATTTGCGAATGATCGAACGGATGGTTTCGTGGTTGAAATAGATGGTGACGTTGCGGCACAGAATAAGGTCGAAGGCGAAAAGATTGTCGAGATGCGACGGGAAGGGGTCCAGGGCAAGGTTGTGATACCTAAACATTACGTTCTTCGTGAAATATGGCTTGATGGTCCAGTCCTGGCCGGCGGGCGTGAAGCATTCATTTTTTATTTCATCAGAGACGGCGCGTAACGCCCAACCCCTGAATCTTCCCCTCTTGGCTATGGCTAGGAACTTCTTGTTGATGTCCGTGCCCACGATATCGATTACCCAGCCCGCAAGTTCGGCGCCGAATTCCTTTTTAAGGATGATGGACAGGGTATAAGGCTCGGCGCCGATGGCGCACCCGGCGCTCCAGATGCGTATTCGGCGGTTTTTCTGGTTTTTCCTGATAATCCGGGGCAGGACAATGTTGCGGATGGCGTCGAATTGCTCGTTATGGCGGAAGAAATAGGTCTCGCCGATGGTGAGTTCGGCGATCAGTTCGTCCAACTCGTCCTTGTCGGTCTCCAGATATACCAGATACGCGGCGCAATCGCCGGCGCCGACAGCCTCAAACCGCTTGCTGAAAATGCCGGTCAGTTCCTCGTCCTTATCGCTGAAAAAGACCATGCCCGTCGTTTCGATCACGAAGGCCTTCAGGCGCGGATAAAAGGAATCATTCGCCATCGAAGAGGCGGATCCGTCGATTAGGTTCACCTAAGTTGCGCCGTCCAGTCGGCCAAGCCTCTCTTGTTCCACGGCATGGAATTCGGCGATGCATCTTTGCTCGCGTTCAAGAAGGATGTGATCCACGGACAGCAGGTGAATGGTTTTGCCGTCTTTGGTCAGTTCAGCCTCGATGCAGCCGTTGAAGGCGTCGTCGCCGTTAAACGGCATGATGTCGTCATCGCCGACGGCGGAAACCTCCTGCACCCTGTCGACAAGAAGGGCTACCGGAATTTCGGTCCCCTTGAGGACGAGAAGCGGCGTATACAGATCCGGCTTTTTCTCCGGCAGCCCGAACAGGCGGTCCAGCCGCAACACCGCCACCGCCTCGCCTTCAATATTCATTATCCCCTCAAGGATGGAGGGTAATCCCGGCCCCCGCGTGAGCAGGGGCATGAGGACGACCTCCCGCAGCCTTGGCGAAGGTATGGCGCATTTCATTCCGGCAAGATCGAAAACGACCACGTTTTTCGGTTTCGGTGAAGCCTTCTTTGTCATAGGCCTGCCGCTTTTCATCTACTTCCCCTTCCGGTTATGGAGACGGTTTTTCACCCTTCGCCCCGCATCGTAGCATAAAAATTCGCCATATCCCTAATGTAGACTCTGACTCGGAATGAACGAGACGCCGCCGATTGACGGCGATTTTTCCTTGTCATGAAAAAATCTGCTATAGTTCCAATCCTTACGGCAAGGTTTGAGAAAGGCATCGGCGTGGGACACGCGGCACTGAAACAACCATCGCGCATGACGGTGGAAGAATTTCTGGTCTGGGACGGCGGCGCCGACACCCGCTATGAACTGGTGGGCGGCGACGTGACGGCTATGTCGCCGACCGGTGAAGCGCATGGCACGATTGTCACCAATCTGGCCGCCGAACTTCGGTCTCGTCTACAGCCTCCTTGCCGCGCCGTGACCGAAGCCGGGGTTCGGTTGGCCGAACGTGACGACACCTACTATCAAGCCGACCTTCTGGTGACGTGTTCCCCGGCTGTTCCGAAGGCCACCTTTCCAGCCAACCCCACAGTCATTATTGAAGTCCTTTCCCCATCGACGGAGAGTTATGATCGCGGCACGAAGGTTCCGAATTATCGTGCGCAACCTTCGATCCGGGAAATCATTATGGTCTCATCTTCAGATCGTAAAGTTGAGGTGTGGCATCGAACGCCTGACGGGTGGGCTGTCGCTGATGTGGTCGGCAGCGACGCGGTTCTCCACCCCGCTTCCATCGGCATCGAAATTCCATTGTCGGCGATCTATGACGGCGTGGCGTTCGAGACCGAGAAGACAGGCTGATTCTCATCATAGAAAGTATGCCACGCCAAGACAAAACGCCGAAACCGGAGAGGCTGATCTGTGATTTCACAGGCGGGGCGGTGAGGCATCGGTTTCTTTTCGGCGGCGGGCGCGGCCAGGCTCTGCCCCGGGCCGTCGGGATGAAGGGCGGCAAAAACCCGTTAGTGGCGGATGCAACGGCCGGTCTCGGCGGGGATGCTTTTTTGCTGGCGTCACTGGGCGCGGAGGTAATTATGATTGAACGTTCACCCGACATGCACAGGCTACTGGAAGAAGGGCTGGCCCGCGCCGGAGAAGCCGGCGGCGATGTGGCGGAAGTAATCAGCCGCATGACCCTGCTTTATGGCGACGCCAGGGACCTGCTGCCCACCCTTTCGCCGGAAGTGGTGCTGGTCGATCCGATGCATCCGCCGCGAAAAAAAACGGCCCTTGTGAAAAGTGAAATGCGCCTGATCCGCGAGATCGTGGGCGCAGATGAGGATTCTGTTGAACTTATGAAGGTGGCTTTGGCGACAGCCGGCAACCGGGTGGTGTTGAAATGGCCCCGACTGGTCGATCCCATGGAAGGCATTCGCCTTCCTTCTCATCAGATCGCGGGCAAATCCACCAGATATGATGTGTTTATGGCGGGCTGACAGCAGAAAAAAATAACTCTGAAAAATCCTCCCCCTTGCTTCAAGGGGGAGTTAGAGGGGGTATCGAAGATGGAATTATCGGCCTGTGTGGTTCATAAAAACAGTATCGGCAGCAACCTCACCTGACCCCTCCTTGGTAAGGAGGGGAAAGTGCTGGGGTTGCCATGGGTCAATAGATTAAGGCCATTGATATTACAGCAGTTTTACGGCGACGAAGACGCCGATGATGAGCAGTGCGGTAACGGTCATCGCCATCATCAGGCGTTTTTCGATGAAGTCGCGGATTGACGGCCCGAATTTCCACAACAGGGCGGCGATCAGAAAGAAACGCATCGCCCTGGCGATGAAGCCGGCGATAGTGAACTTGAACAGATCGAACTTGAAAGCGCCGGCGGCGATGGTGATCAGCTTGTAGGGGATCGGCGTCGCTCCCTTCACGATGATAACCCAGACGCCGTACTGATCGACCATGGGCTTGAAGTCATAGAAACGTTTGGTCAGGTGAAAGGCTTCAAGGATCGCCATGCCGACGGTGTCCATGAAAAAGTAACCGATGGAATATCCCAGATATCCGCCGGCTACCGAGGCGAGCGTACAGATCATCGCGATGCGGAACCAGCGGCTCGGCGCGGCCAGCACCAGCGGTATAAGTATAATGTCGGGGGGGATGGGAAAGAACGAACTTTCGATGAATGAGATAACCGCCAGCCAAGCGGTTGCATGGCGATGCGCCGCCTTATCCATCACCCAATCGTACAATCTACGCAACATGGCCGGTTTATTCATCCGTAGCATCCGGAAGCAAATCCGGCGGCGGGTTTTCGGCTATTCTTCTTCTTTCTCCGGCTTCTTCGGCGCTTTTTTTCTCACTCGCCCCATTAATACGCTGAGGGTCATGAAACCTGCGCCGCCGCCGGCCAGATACGGGTTAAAGGTATAGCCGCTATGCACTGCCGCTACCCCTTTCGGCGGATCAATGCCGGCCGCAGCTAGTCCGACGCCGACTCCCATAAGTATCGAAACAGCAATTCTTCGAAGCCATGTTTCCATTATCAACGCCTCCTCTGTCTGCGTGACTATATGACATAATCTCAGGCGTCGTTACAGCATTCGTTGGTGGGCCCGGCAGGACTCGAACCTGCAACCAGACCGTTATGAGCGGTCGGCTCTAACCAGTTGAGCTACAGGCCCTTGATATAAAGTCAGATAGCAGAAGTCCCGCCTGCGGAGAAATCTTTTCTAGTAATCGAGGAAACTGCGGAGCTTGCGTGATCGGCTGGGATGCTTGAGCTTGCGCAAGGCCTTGGCTTCGATCTGACGTATGCGTTCGCGGGTGACCGAGAACTGCTGACCGACTTCTTCAAGCGTATGGTCGGTGTTCATGCCGATGCCGAAGCGCATGCGAAGCACGCGCTCTTCGCGGGCGGTGAGGGAGGATAGAACTCTTGTCGTGGTCTCGCGTAGATTTCCCTGAATGGCGGCGTCCAGCGGCTGCGTGGCGTTCTTGTCCTCGATGAAGTCGCCGAGATGGCTGTCTTCCTCGTCGCCGATGGGAGTTTCCAGACTGATCGGTTCTTTGGCGATCTTGAGCACCTTGCGCACTTTTTCCAACGGCATGGAGAGTTTTATCGACAACTCCTCCGGCGTCGGCTCGCGACCGATTTCATGCAGCATCTGACGCGAGGTGCGGACCAGCTTGTTGATGGTCTCAATCATATGCACCGGGATGCGGATGGTGCGCGCCTGATCGGCGATGGAGCGCGTGATGGCCTGGCGAATCCACCAGGTGGCGTAGGTGGAAAACTTGTAGCCGCGACGGTACTCGAACTTGTCGACCGCCTTCATCAGGCCGATATTGCCTTCCTGGATCAGGTCCAGGAACTGAAGGCCGCGATTGGTGTATTTCTTGGCAATGGAGATGACCAGCCTCAGGTTGGCCTCGATCATTTCCCGCTTGGCCTTTGTCGCCTCGCGTTCGCCTTTTTGCACGGTGGTGACGACGCGGCGGAATTCGCTGACCGGCAGCCCGGCTTCCTCGGAGATGCCGGAAATGGCTTCGCGGATGATTTCAATTTCGTCCGAGTGCTTTGCGGTGAACGTCTTCCAGCCTTTGCCGGGCAGCAGAGATACCCGTTGCCACCAGTCGGGAGACAGTTCATCTCCACGGTATTGCTCAAGGAAGTCCTCGCGCTTTACCTTGCAGGTGGTGGCCAGACGAAACAGTTTGCCTTCGAAACTGATGAGGGCGCGGTTGAGTTCGTAGAGCTGTTCCAACAACTGAACAACGCGGGCGTTGTTGAGATGCACGGTCTCCATCAGCACAACCAGTTCGTGGCGCAGCTTGCCGTAGCGTTTTTCCTGGGCCGGCTTCACCTTTTCGCCTTTTTTCATGGCGTCGAGACGGATTCTCTGGAGCTTGTTCAGTTTTTTGTAAGTAGAGGCGATGTCCTCGAAGTTTTTAAGCACCTCCGGCATCAATGTCGCTTCCAGGGTGGCGAGAGAAAGGTTGGCTTCCTCCACCTCGATGTCTTCGCCGCTTACGGCGCTTTCGGCGCTCACATCTTCACCTTCCTCGCTGGCTTCGTCATCAGTTTCCGACGCCTTTTTATCGGCGGGATCGACGTCGTCGTCCGGTTTCTTGCTTTCTTCGTCCGGCGCTTCCGTGGGGATGTTTATGGTGCCGCCGGGACCGCCGCTGTGAGTGGCTTCCAGGTCGATGATGTCACGAAGCAACATCTTCCCTTCGACTAGGGCGTCATGCCAGGTAACGATGGCGCGGATCGTCAGCGGACTTTCGCAGATGCCGCCGATCATCATTTCGCGGCCGGCCTCAATGCGCTTGGCGATGGCGATTTCGCCTTCTCGGGAAAGCAGCTCGACGCTGCCCATTTCGCGCAGGTACATGCGCACCGGATCGTCGGTGCGTCCCAGATCGCTTTCATCGACGTTGCCTGTCTGCGACGGCTCTTCGCTTTCGAAAGCCTCTTTGGCGGCGGGTTCCTCGGTTTCCTCGCCTTCGACGACGCTGATGCCCATCTCGGAGAGCATGGCCATGGCGTCCTCAATCTGTTCGGAGGATACCTGATCGGGCGGCAGGGCGGCGTTCAGGTCGTCGTAGGTGACGTAACCGCGATCCTTGCCGCGAGCCACCATTTTTTTGACATTGGCGCCGAGGGAATCGAGCAGCGGCGATTCGGCGCTCTCTTCCTGGGGTTCACTTTCCACGGCTGGGGTTGTTTTTGTCGCCATAATATCTTTCGTTTCGCGCCACCGGCAAATGGAACGCCCGATACGGCGTTCATTCATGGGCAGTGATTGAATTTATCTGAAAGCGTTCAACAATCGTCGGCTTGCCGGCGAATGCCGTTACGTTATTTCGATCTGGGTTGCCCCCCTGAATTCTTCACGACCCCGACAAAACAATACATTACAGGTGGCGTCCATTATATTCAGAGTCAAGGCCCGGTATTCCGGTCACGGTCTTTAAAGCCTCATGGGGAAGTTTGTCAAGTTAAGCCCTTTAATTCCATGGGGGCAAAAATAATTCAATCTAAGAGAGATTAATTTTTTTACTTGTCTCTGTATAAGTGTGTGATATTAGTTGTTGCAATATAAACGTTGGTGGAATCTTACATAAACTATTTTTTGCACAATGATTGAACAAAAAAACAAAAAACTGATTGATCCTGTTGATTTTCACATCGGTCAACGCCTCAGGAGCAAGCGTATCAGCCTCCTTGTGGATATGGCCGTGCTCGGCGAGGCCGTCGGCGTGACCCCGCAGCAGGTTCAGAAATATGAAAGCGGCGTTAACCGCATCAGCGCCGGCGATCTGTTCGGTATCGCAAAAGCATTGAATGTTGATATTGCGTACTTTTTCGAGGGCCTTGGGTTGCCGGCGTTAAAGATGAACGCTTTCCGGGCCGAGTCATATATTGATCCGATGCGAAACAGAGAAGCGGTTGCGTTTATCCATAGTTTTTTAAAAGTAGACAATGCCGTCGTTCGTAAAAATATTCACCGTCTGGTTAAATCACTGGCCGACATGTATTCGCATATGGCGGGCGTTGAGGCTGCCGTCGCCAAAACCGGGATGGTCTGTCTCGGCGCCTTACACCCCGGCGCAGGCGACGGCGCCCCGAAGTCCGCCGGTACGCTGGTTCTTGTCGGCAACGCCGGACCTGATATGTGGAACGCCTTCAGCGCCGAACGACAAGAAGGCGCTGATCCGCTTGATGCCTGGACCCGGCGAAAGCTGGACGGCGTATGCCGTGAACTGGGGGCTAATGACGTTTTATACGCTTCCGGGAAGCCTCATCATCCGTTTGTTAAATGGGCGCAACGGGCAGGCATCGCTCATCCTTCGCTGATCGGATTGAACATTCATCCCGAATATGGGCTATGGCATGCCTATCGCGGCGCCTTGGTCTTTGAGGAGAAACTGGATATGCCTCCCGCCGGGCCGACGAAAAATCCGTGCAGCTCCTGTAAGGACAAGCCATGCTTGTCGGCTTGTTCGGCGGGCGCTTTCGACGGCGGTAAATATGACGCATCGGCGTGCGCCGGCCTCCTTCAGAAACCCGCCGGCGTGAACTGCATGAGCAACGGTTGCGCCGCCCGTCACGCCTGTCATGTGGGCAAGGAATACACCTACGACAAAGCCCAGTCCGCCTTCCACATGCGGGCGTTCGCAGCGTCGCAACCGACGGCCTGATTACGGGTGTTGATTTAGGCTTGAGCGACTCCAGGTATTTGTGCTATCAATTGATGGCTAATTTTTGGGGGTCAACCATGGAAACCTTTTCCATCAGGGACTTGAGGGAGCGAACCGGCGAATTGGTCCGCAACGCCGAGGCGGGACATCTCGCGCTGGTGGCCAAGCACGGCCATCCCTTGTTCGTAGCCGTGCCGTTAGACGAGCATCTCCTTGAAAGTGGAATTGCCGTGGCTCTGGCTTGTCGCTTGTTTGCCGAAAAGGTTATAAGCCTCGGCAAGGCCGCCCGGCTGGCCGGTCTTTCCAACGAAGCATTTATCGAACGCTTGGGCGCCATAGGCATTCCGGCGGTCGATTACGCAGCCGGAGAGATCGACGGCGAACTCGATCTTCTTGCCGGTTGAAACGCATCGTTGCCGACAGCGGTCCGCTGATCGCCTTCGGACGAAGCGGTCTCCTTGATCTGCTTCGGCAGATCGTAGGGGAAATTCTGGTTCCGTCCACGGTGTATTCCGAGTGTGCAAGCGACGCAGCGAAACCCGGCGCCGCCGTTATAATTCAGGCAAGGGAAACCGGACTTCTTGACGTCAGGCCCGACGTCAACGCAGAGGAGGTGCTGCCGGAAAGCCTGCCTTCTCTGGGTGTGGGCGAGATCGCGGCTTTGGCCTTGGCTTTTGATCAGGGCTGTCTGTTATTGATGGACGAGCGCCTGGGGCGCAACGTAGCCAAGCTGCACAAAATTCCGGTCATCGGCAGCGCCGGCGTCCTGCTTGCCGCAAAAGAGCGTGGCTTGATTCCGGAAATAGCGCCGACCCTGTTGTCGTGGCGCTCATGGGGATACTTTCTTTCTCCCGGTCTTATGGAAGCGGTTTTGCGGCGCGCCGGTGAAAAGCCGGAGGATATGTCGTCTCAATAAACGGAAAAATCCGTCGAAACATATGGACTTGCCGGCCCGTCGCGCCCTATTAGAGCGCGAGTAGGCCCTAATGACTTTGCAGGCTCGACATGGCGGAACGGCCCTTTATCAAAATGCACGGACTCGGCAATGATTTCGTGGTGCTGGACGCCCGCGCGGCGGCGCTTGTCCTGACTCCCGGCCAAGTGCGCGCCGTTGCCGACAGGCGTCTCGGCGTCGGGTGTGATCAAGTGATCGTTATCGAGCCGCCGAAAGACGAGAGCGCCGATGCCTTCATGCGCATCTATAATGCCGACGGCGGCGAGGTTTCGGCCTGCGGCAACGCCGCCCGCTGTATCGCCGCCCTTATCATGAGGGAGATGAACGCCGGCGAAGCCGTCATCGAGACCAACGCCGGGCTGCTGGACGCATTGTCCGCTGGTGACGACATGATTTCGGTCGATATGGGACCGGCGAGGCTGGATTGGCGCGATATTCCCCTGGCTGCGGCCTGCGACACCCTGCATCTGGATGTAGAGGCCGGGCCGTTCAGCGACCCGGCGGCGGTCGGCATGGGCAACCCCCATGCCGTTTTTTTCGTCGATGACGCCGAAAACGCGCCGCTGGAGACCTTCGGGCCGGTTATCGAACGCCACCGGATGTTTCCCGAACGCGCCAATGTCGGCGTCGCCCAGGTAATCTCGCCCGCCGAGATTCGACTTAGAGTATGGGAGCGCGGCGCCGGCATCACCAGCGCCTGCGGCACCGGAGCCTGCGCCGCCCTGGTGGCGGCCAGTCGGCGGGGCTTGTGCGGGCGCGTCGCCGCCGTGGCGGTCGATGGCGGGCGTTTGCGGATCGAGTGGCTGCCCGATAACCATGTGCTGATGACCGGCCCGGCAAAGATCAGTTTTACCGGCGTGCTGCTGTTATGAGCGAACCCAGAATCATTACCCTTGGTTGCCGGCTCAACACCTTTGAATCGGAAGTGATCCGCGACCAAATTGCCGCCGCCGGTATTATCAATACGGTTATCGTCAACACCTGCGCCGTCACCGCCGAGTCCGAGCGGCAGGCGTGTCAGACCATTCGCCGCCTGCGCCGGGAAAGTCCCGACGCCCGCATTATCGTCACCGGCTGCGCCGCCCAGATTAACCCCGCTAGGTTTGCCGCCATGAAAGAGGTTGACCGGGTGGTCGGCAACGCCGGCAAGCTGGATGCCGCCATTCTCACCGGCAACGGCGAGGCGGTAGTAGTCACCGACATTGCCGAGGATATTGCCGCCGCCGGACATTTGCTCGGCGGCTTCGAGAACAGAACCCGCGCCTTTCTTCAGGTGCAACAGGGCTGCGACCACCGTTGCACTTTTTGCATAGTCCCCATGGCGCGGGGACCGAACCGCAGCATCGCAAAAAGCCGTATCGTCGAGCAGGCGCGCATGCTGACCGCCAACGGGCATAAGGAAATCGTACTGACCGGCGCCGATGTTTCGTCTTACGGAGCCGACCTGAAGAACCGACCCGCCCTCGGCGGACTGGCCCGCGCTTTGCTGAGGGAGGTTCCCGATCTGAAGCGTCTGCGCATTTCGTCGCTGGACCCGGCGGGCATTGATGATTCTTTGTTCAGTCTGCTGGCCGATGAACCCCGGTTCATGCCTCACCTGCATCTAAGCCTGCAATCGGCTAATGACGCCGTCCTCAAGCGCATGAAGCGCCGCCACACCCGCGCCTCGGCTTTTGACCTGTGTCGACGGCTGCGCCGCGCCCGGCCCGACGTGGCCCTCGGCGCCGATCTGATCGCCGGCTTCCCTACCGAGAGCGAGGACATGTTCAAGGACACTCTCGCCGCCGTCGAGGAAATGGGACTTACCTACCTCCATGTGTTTCCTTACTCCCCACGGCCCGGCACTCCGGCGGCGCGGATGCCCCAGACGCCGTCCGCCGAGCGCAAATTACGGGCGGAACGGCTACGGGCGGCGGGCGATACGGCGCTGGCGCGGTTTTTCGAGGCCCGCGTCGGCAGCGACGCCAGGGTGTTGGCGGAAAAGGACAATTGCGGCCACTGCGAGCATTTTGCTCCGGTTCGCCTCGCCTTTGACGTCGAGCCGGGAACTATCGTTGATGTTCGCATCACCGGGCGTGTTGCCGGTTGTCTGATCGGGGAGCGGGCGTCTTGAACGACAAGCCGGACTGGATCAAGCGGCTCAATCGCGGACTTAGCCGCAGTTCGGAAAAACTGGTCGGCGGCATCGGCGACCTGCTCATCAAGCGCAAATTGGACGACGGGACTCTCGTTGAACTGGAAGAACTGCTGATCTCGGCCGACCTCGGGGCGGCCACGGCGGCGAAACTTACCCGCGCCCTTGCCGACAAGCGTTTCGGCAAGGAAGCGCCGGTCGAGACGGCGTTGGCGGCGCTGGCCGAGGCGATAGCGGAAATCCTCGCGCCGGCGGCTGTCCCCCTGATCATCGACAGCGTTCGCAAGCCCCATGTGGTGCTGGTGTGCGGCGTCAACGGCAGCGGCAAGACCACCACCATCGGCAAGATGGCTAAATTGCTCGGCGACCAGGAATTGGCGGTAACCCTGGTCGCCGGCGATACCTTCCGTGCGGCGGCGGTCGAGCAACTGGGCAAATGGGGCGAGCGCTCCGGTTGTCCGGTGATCTCCGGCGCTCCCGGCGCCGACGCCGCCGGTCTGGTTTATGGGGCCATGGAAAAAGCAAGAAACAGCGGCGCCGACGTGCTGATGATCGACACCGCCGGAAGGCTGCACAACAAGGCGCACCTGATGGAGGAATTAAGCAAGATCATCCGGGTCCTAAAGAAGCTGGACGCTACGGCGCCTCACGACTGCCTGCTGGTGCTGGACGCCACCATCGGCCAGAACGCTCACAATCAGGTTCAGGCATTCAAGGAAATGGTCGATGTCACCGGCCTGATCCTGACCAAGCTGGACGGCTCCGCCAAGGGCGGGGTGGTGGTTGCCCTGGCCGATAAATTCGCTCTCCCCATTCATGCCGTCGGCGTCGGCGAATCGATTGAGGACCTGCGTCCGTTTGAAGCCCGCTCCTTCGCCCGCTCCCTGATGGGACTTGATCCTATTTATGGGGAGAGGTAACGGCGCTTTTTTCGATGACGCTTTTGCGTTTGTCTTTGTGGTTATTGAAGGTCGTTTTCAGCTTGGAGACGGTTAGATTTATGGCGTCCAGATGCGTGATGGCTTCGGCGCTGATTTCCTCGGTTTCCGGCTTTTCCATGTATTTACTCAGGTTGCCGAGATGAAAATCAATGACATGGAGGTAGTCATCGACGCTACGCGGCCGCCGAATATAGCTTTTATGAACATTGCGCAGATTATTGATCAGAACCCGGATCAGTCCGCATGTGAACTTGTCGTATTTTTTCAGTTTCGCTTCGAGCATGTCATGAGTGATCTTGATCAGGATAGTGTCCTCTATGGCGTAGGCCGAGGCCATGCGGGGACATTCGCTGATAATGGCCATTTCGCCGAATAATGCGCCGTTGTGAAGGATGGCGAGGTCGATCTTTTCGCCCTCTACGGTCTTGAACACCTCGACAGACCCGGACTCGATGATGAAGGCGTAGCTTGCTTCTTCGCCTTCCGTGAATATGGTCTCACCCTTGTAATACAGCTTTTTGGTTAGGCCTTCCCCCTGGATGTGCATGGCTCCACCTTCCGCCGCTTTGGTGTTCACGGCGCCCCCCGCGCTTTCCCCTCCTTACCAAGGAGGGGTCAGGGAAGGTTGCCGCCGATACCCCCTAGCTCCCCCTTCTGAAGGGGGAGGATTTTTTAGAGTCATTCTTTACGACCATCAGTATTATCGATATCGATACCTAACAATAGTCGATTTTGACGATTTCGTAGGATTTGGAGCCTTTGGGGGTGGCCACTTCCACCGTGTCGCCCAGTTCCTTGGCGATCAGGGCGCGACCGAGGGGGGAGGTCACGGACAGTTTGCCTATTTTGATGTCGGATTCATGACTGCCGACGATCCGGTAGGTTATTTCTTCCTCGGTGTCCTCGTCGGCCAGCAACACGGTAGCGCCGAAGCGCACCACGCCGTCACCGGCGAACTTCGATACGTCGATAGCCTCGGCATGGCTGATGATGACTTCCAGTTCTTTCAGGCGTCCCTCGATGAAACTCTGTTTTTCACGCGCCGCGTGGTATTCGGCGTTTTCTTTCAAGTCGCCGTGTTCGCGGGCCTCGGCGATGGCGCGGATAACCGCCGGGCGCTCCACGGACTTCAACAGCTTGAGTTCTTTCTCAAGCTCGCTCAGTCCTTCCTTGGTCATCGGAATCTTATCCATCGGCAACTATGCTAGAATCTTAGAGGTTCTGTAAAGTAAGATTGCAGAGGAGCTACGTCCAGGCCGCCGTCGCCCAGCGCCTCGATGGCGCCGACGACCGCCGAAGCGCCGGCCATGGTGGTATAGTGGGGAATGTGGTTGGTCAGCGCCGAACTGCGGATGGAAAAGCTGTCGGCAATAGCCTGGGCGCCCTCGGTGGTGTTGATGACAAGCTGCACCTCGCCGTTCTCAACGGCGTTCACGCAGTGAGGCGCTCCCTCCGCCACCTTGTTGACGCGCTTGACCATGATGCCCATATCTTTCAGGTGCTTGGCGGTGCCTGACGTCGCCATCAGCGAGAACCCCGCTTTCAGCAACCGCCGCGCCAGCAATCCGGCCTTTTCCTTGTCCCGGTTCTTGACCGAAATAAAGGCGCAGCCCTTTACGGGGATACGCATGCCGGCGCCCAGTTGCGACTTGGCGAAGGCGCGGCTGAAGTCGGCGTCGATGCCCATGACCTCGCCGGTGGATTTCATCTCGGGGCCGAGGAGGATATCGACGCCGGGGAAGCGGGCGAAGGGGAATACCGCTTCCTTGACCGCTACATGCTTGATCATCGGCGCCTTGTTCAGGCCGAGGGCGGCCAGCTTCTCGCCGGTCATCACCCGCGCCGCGATCTTGGCGATGGGGATGCCGGTGGCTTTGGCGACGAAGGGAACGGTGCGGCTGGCCCTGGGGTTGACTTCAAGAATGAAGATGGCGTCGCCCTGGACGGCGAACTGAATGTTCATCAGGCCGACGACGCCAAGTCCGTGGGCCAGCATCGCCGACTGGCGTTCGATTTCCGCCGTTATGTCCTTGTTCATTGAGTAGGGCGGCAGGGAGCAGGCCGAATCGCCGGAGTGAATGCCCGCTTCTTCGATATGTTGCATGACGCCGGCGATGTAGACGTCTTTTCCGTCGCAAATGGCGTCAACATCGACCTCGATGGCGTCCAGCAGGAAGGAGTCCAGCAGCACCGGACTGTCGCCGGAGACCTTGACCGCGTGCGTCATGTAATAGCGCAGCGCCTTTTCGTCGTGAACGATCTCCATCGCCCGCCCGCCCAGCACATAGGACGGCCTCACCACCAGCGGGTAGCCGATCTCGGCGGCTACTTTCACCGCGTCATCAATGGAGCGGGCGACGCCGTTGACCGGCTGACGCAGCTTAAGGTCATGCAGCAGCGCCTGGAAGCGCTCCCTGTCTTCGGCCAGATCAATGGCGTCGGGCGAGGTGCCGAGGATGGGAATGCCGGCGGCCTCCAGGGCGTGGGCAAGTTTTAACGGCGTCTGTCCGCCGAACTGGACGATGACGCCGAGCAGCGTTCCGTCGGCCTGTTCGGCGCGGATTACCTCAATGACATCCTCCGCCGTCAGCGGCTCGAAGTAGAGGCGATCCGAGGTGTCGTAGTCGGTGGAGACGGTCTCCGGGTTGCAGTTGACCATAATCGCTTCGATGCCGGCTTCCTTGAGGGCGTAGGCGGCGTGGACGCAGCAATAATCAAACTCGATGCCCTGGCCGATGCGATTGGGGCCGCCGCCGAGGATCACCACCTTGGAGCGATTCGAGGGGCGGGCCTCGCATTCCGGCGGATTCACCCCGTCGCCCTCGTAGGTCGAATACATATAGGGAGTCTGCGAGGCGAATTCGGCGGCGCAGGTATCGACGCGCTTGTAGACGGGACGGACGTTCAGCACATGGCGGCGGTGGGCGACGTCCTTCACCTTCTTGCCCGAGAGTTGACTCAACCGCTCGTCGGAAAAGCCCAGCTTTTTCAGGCGCAACAGTGAGGGAGCGTCGCCGGGAAGACCGTTCTTGCGGACCTCCGCTTCGACCTCCACCAGATATTTGATCTGCTCAAGGAACCACGGGTCATACTTGCAGGCGGCGTGTACCTCTTTCACCTCCAGCCCCTCGCGGAAGGCCTGGGCGATAACCAGCGCGCGGTCGAGTCGCGGCTTGGCCAGGGCGGCGCGCACGCCGTCCTTGCCGCCTTCGATCTCCACTTCGTTCAGGCCGCAGAGGCCCGTCTCCATCGAACGCAATCCTTTCTGGAAAGATTCGGCGAAGGTGCGCCCGATGGCCATGGCCTCGCCCACCGACTTCATGGAGGTGGTGAGCATGGGATCGGCGTCGGGGAATTTCTCAAAGGTGAAACGGGGAATCTTGGTGACTATATAGTCGATGGTCGGCTCGAACGAGGCCGGAGTGACGCCGGTGATGTCGTTGTCCAGTTCGTCCAGGGTAAAGCCGACGGCCAGCTTGGCCGCCACCTTGGCGATGGGGAAGCCGGTGGCCTTGGAGGCCAGCGCCGATGAGCGCGACACCCTGGGGTTCATCTCGATGACCACCATCTGCCCGTTCTCGGGGTTGACGGCGAATTGCACATTGGAGCCGCCGGTCTCGACGCCGATTTCGCGCAGCACCGCGATCGAGGCGTTGCGCATGATCTGATATTCCTTGTCGGTCAGGGTCAGCGCCGGCGCCACCGTGATCGAATCGCCGGTATGCACCCCCATCGGATCGATGTTCTCGATAGAGCAGACGATGATGCAGTTGTCCGCCTTGTCGCGGATCACCTCCATCTCGTATTCCTTCCAGCCGGCCACCGATTCCTCGATCAGCACCTCGCCGACGGGAGAGGCGGACAGGCCGTTGGCGATCATGGCGGTGAAGTCGGCGTAGTCATAAACCACCCCGCCGCCGATGCCGCCCAGGGTGAACGACGGTCTGATTACTACCGGCAGTCCCAAGGCTTTCAGAGCCGTTTCGGCCTGCTCCGTCGAATTGGCGGTGTAACTGCGCGGCACGGCCAGGCCGATGCGTTTCATCGCCTCCGAGAACTGCTTGCGGTCCTCGGCCTTGGCGATGGCCTTGGCGTCGGCGCCGATCATCTCGACGCCGTGCTTTTCAAGGATGCCGGCCTTATGCAGCGCCAGGGCGGCGTTCAGGCTGGTCTGGCCGCCCATGGTCGGCAGCAGGGCGTCCGGCCTCTCGCGTTCGATAATAAGCTCCAGCATCTCGACGGTGATCGGCTCTATGTAGGTGGAATCAGCCATCGACGGATCGGTCATGATCGTCGCCGGGTTGGAATTAACCAGCACCACCCGGTAGCCTTCATCACGCAGCGCCTTGCAGGCCTGAACTCCCGAATAATCAAACTCGCAGGCCTGTCCGATAACAATCGGCCCGGCGCCGATGATCATGATTGACTTAATGTCGGTGCGTTTGGGCATGGCTGTTTTTTAATCCCGAAGGGGGGGGTGACCACAGAGGCACAGAGGCGCAGAGAAGATCAAGCGAAGTTTTCTTCCTGCTTTTTCTTTTTTCTCTCTATCTTCCTCTGTGTCTCAGTGCCTCTGTTGTC
>MIAA01000044.1:13398-13547 GCA_001830425.1 Rhodospirillales bacterium RIFCSPLOWO2_02_FULL_58_16 | reverse complement strand
TCCACGTCTTTTCTTCGCACCGTTTTTGTGCCCGGAAGACGTGGATACGCAGGTCACCCCCGGACTTGATCCGGGGGCCGTGCATGACAAAATTGATTCAATAAAATTCGTTTCGAGTCATCATTAACGGTCGCTGGCATAAGAGCGTG
>MIAA01000044.1:0-13388 GCA_001830425.1 Rhodospirillales bacterium RIFCSPLOWO2_02_FULL_58_16 | reverse complement strand
TCAAGTCCGGCCATGACGATTTTACGTATGCGTATTACGCAAGCTGGTTATAAAGATCGTTCCACTCCGGGTTTTCCGTAAGAATGAGACGAACCTTCCAGGTGCGAGGCCAATGTTTCAAGTTTTTCTCGCGCTGAAATGCCGCCTGAATGTCATCGTGACGTTCAGCATAGACCAGCCGCTTCAAGCCATGCTTTTTGGTAAAGCCATCGACCATACCTTCGCGATGCTCCCACACACGGCGAGCAAGATCGCCGGTAACGCCAACGTACAGCGTACCACTCGGTCGGTTCGTCATGATATAAACCCATCCGCCATGCATAGAGCGATTGTTGGCATGTAAAGACCAAAACGGCAACAAATGCGTGGATGGCCGGATCAAGTCCGGGGGTGATGCGGGGGCCGGCCATGACGTTATAGTTCTACCCTCCCCATTTTTTTCTGTCGTCCTTGCTTCCTTCTTCGCTCCCCTTGTCATTATCCATCTCGATGGTTATCTCGACGCGACGGTTCGCCGAACGGCCTTCGGGCGTGTTGTTGGCGCCCAGCGGGCGGCTGGCGCCGAAGCCCTGGGCGGTCACCCGGTTCGGATCGATGCGATTATCCTGGAGCAGGCGATGCACCACCGACACGGCGCGCTCGGTGGACAGGTCCCAGTTGGAACGGAACTGCTCGGTCGAAATCGGCTGGTCATCGGTGTGGCCGGAAACCAGGATGTTGCCCTTGGCGCGGGCCAGCGTGTCGGCGATTCTGCCGATTGCCGGCAGAATTTCGTTGCTCAGGTCCATGCTGCCGGAAGGAAACGCCGCCTTGTCGGGAAAGCGGATGATGACGGCGCCGTCCTTGACGATCAACTGCACCATGTCTTTCTTGATTTCTTCGGACATGATGTCCTTCAAGCCGCCGATAAATTTGCTCGTCTCTTCCTCACGCCGGTAAACCTCTTCCAGTTTTTTCTGCTCATCTGCGGTGATGACCTCGGTTGCCAGAGGAACATTTAACGGCGTTTCGTGCAGAAGGATGGCCGGCTTGGCATTGAAGACGCCACCGATGCCTTCGGCGTTCTTTTTGAATTCTTCTTTATTGACGGTAGAGAACGACAGCAGCATGACGAACATGCCGAACAGCAGCGCCATCAGGTCGGCAAACGTAATCAACCATCGCGGCAGAGGATGGGCATTTATTTTTTTCGCGGATAAATCGTCCATCAACGGCTATCCCTTGTCGTGTCCTTTATCAGGCCCCTTGCCGGGTTCGACGGTCCACGAATTCTTGGCCCAGGGCACGCGCTGTTTTTCCGGCAGGAAGGGTTCGAGGATTTCCAGCATCGCCGTCGGATTCTGCTTTTGCTGTATCTGGAAGACACATTCGATAATCAGCGCCCGGTTCGCCCGTTCCTGCTGGCTTTTCGCCTCCAGCTTGTCGGCGATGGGCAGGGCGATCATGTAGGCGATGAACACGCCATACAGCGTCGTCAGCATCGCTATCGACATCGACTGGCCGATGGCCGAGGGGTCTTTCATGTTGCTCAACAGTTGCACCAGACCGACCAGGGTGCCGACCATGCCGAACGCCGGCGCCGCGTCGCCGATGGACTGGAACACCCTGGCGCCGATTTCCTCGCGCTGGATGGAGAGCGCCATTTCCTGGGTCAGGACCTTGCGGATGTAGTCGAGATCGCGGCCATCGACGCACATCTGGATGCCCTTCTTGAAGAACTGGTTCTTGATCTTGGCGGATTCCAGACTCAGCATTCCCGATTTGCGCGCCAGCTTGCAAAGCTTGACCGCTTCGTTGATGAAGTCGCGGGGCTTTTCTTTTTCGTTGGTGAAGGCGGCTTTCAGGCCGATGGGAATGGCGAGAAAGAAGCCCGACAGCGGAAACTTGATCATGGTCGAAGCGAAGGTGCCGCCGACCACGATCAGGAACGCGGGAAGGTGAAGATAAATCCAGATGTTTGATTCATAGAGAATCGACGCCAATACGACGCCGACGCCGATTATAAGTCCCGCCAGGGTCGCAAAATCCAATTGATCCCCCCCCCTCTTTTCATTATGTCGTCCGTTCAGACGCTACAGCTAACCACTGATATGGGGTTTGCCGCAATACTATAGGCTTTAACAAGACGCAAAGACTGTGATCCTCGTCACTAAGATTGACTTATCAGCATCTTAATATCACTATCCTAAAAAATCATATTGTTGATTGATAAGTTTGATATTTTTCGCCGGGGGGGATGATTTTATGGTCGAGGCGTTGGCGGAACAAGCGGCGGTCGGGAAACAAGACGGCGGGCGAATTACCGCCGACATCCTTGACAAGGAAGTGCGGGAGCTTCTGGAAGAAGTCACCAAGGTCGAAGAAGTGGCGACCCAGATTTCCGGCGTAGCCAAGCAGACCAACCTGCTGGCGCTGAATGCCCGCATCGAGGCGGCGCGGGCCGGCGACATGGGGCGCGGCTTCGCGGTGGTCGCCGGCGAGGTCAAGGACCTGGCCGGCCAGACCGGCCAAGCGACGGAGGAAATCGAAAAGTCCATCGTCGAACTGACAAATGTCATCAAACGGCTGGGCAGACTTTCCGGCGGCGGCGGCGGGCCGAATTCAAATACCGCCACCCAGGAAATCCTCAATCTCGTCACCGAGATCGAAAAAGTGGGCGCCGTATCCAAACGTATTGACGCGGTAGCCAATGAAACCAACCTGCTGGCCCTGAACGCCACCATCGAGGCCACCCGCGCCGGCGATATGGGGCGCGGCTTCGCCGTAGTCGCCGGCGAGGTCAAGGTATTGGCCGGCCAGACCGCCAACGCCACTCACAACATCAACGCCTCTCTGGATAAACTGAACGCCCAGGCCGAACGCCTCGCCGAACTGATCATCGACGAATAATGACTCCCTCGACATGGAGCCGCTGGCAGCTTCCCGGCTTGTTGGCGATCGCCGCCGCAATCGTCATTCTCGCCGCTGTTGACGTGGAAAAAAAGAAGGCGCTTGACGCCGAAACCGCCCCCGCCGTCGTTTCAACTCCCACGCTGGTCATAAAGGCGCTGCGCCCGCCGGCCGGCGCCGTCTGCGCCCAGGCGAACGCCCTTCCCCGATCGCTGAATGACGGCTCAAAAACGCCGCCGTGCGGACTGTCCTTCGTCGCCGGCGCCGCCGAACCCGACCGCTATGTGCTGCTGTATCTGCACACCCACAGGGGAAATTATGTAAATAACGTCGAAATGCCCGCCGAACTGAAAGGCGGCAAACTGCTCACCGGGAACGCCGCCTGGAGCATCGGCCTGCCGTTGAACATGGACGAGCCGCTTGAACTCCTTGCCCTGTCCCTGGCCTCGAACAAAAAAATAGACGGGGCGGCGAAGTGGCTGGCCGAGCAGGATAATATGCCCGACGCCATCCGCAAACTGCGCGAAGGCGGCGTCGCCATCCTCATGCAAAGAGTATTGATCGAACCTTAGCGTTTTCCCCTTACGAAGGAGGGGCCGGGGGAGGTTTTTTCTTCACCCCCCCCCCCTCAGATCAGGTCGCGTGCAAACGAATTCCCAACGCCCTGATTACCTTGAAGATAGTGTCGAAGCGGGGCTTGGCGCCGGGGGAAAGCGCCTTGTACAGACTTTCTCGGCCCAATCCTGTGTCGCGGGCAAGCTGCGCCATGCCCTTGGCGCGGGCAATCACTCCCAAGGCATGAGTAATCAGTTCAGGATCATCCTCGTCAAGGCAGGCTTCCAGATAGGCCGCCATGTCTTCACTGCTCTTGAGGTGTTCCGCCGAATCCCAGCGTTTGAACGTCGTGGTCATGTGGCCTCCTTCCACCAAAATCGCTTGATGTAAAAATCTCGACCACCGCCATACTGTATCCTACCGGATACGACATGGCAATATCCCCGTGAACAACCTGCCGGGTATTCACATCTCCCCATGATCGGCGCCGATGGCTTGGGCAATGGAGTCAAAGCCGTCGGCGCGCAGCAGTTCCACAAGCCCGCGCTTGATGCGGTTGACCAGTCCGGGACCGTGATAAACCAGCGCCGTATATAGCTGCACCAACGACGCCCCGGCGCGGATTTTGGCATAGGCGGTCTCGGCGCTGTCGATGCCGCCGACGCCGATGATCGGCAGCTTGCCCCCGGTCAGCCGATACATGTCGGCCAGCACCCCGGTTGACGGCGCCATCAGCGGACGACCGCTGAGTCCGCCGCTTTCGCCGCGCTGAAAACCGGTAAGCTGCGGCGGGCGCGCAATAGTGGTGTTGGTGGCGATCAGCCCGTCGATGCCGGTCTCCAGCGCCGCCTCGGCGATATCCCTCTTGTCGTCTTCGGTCAGGTCGGGAGCGATCTTGAGAAGTAGCGGCGGCCCGGACGGCATGGCCGCCAAGGCCGACAATACCGCCTTCAGCAACGCCGTAAGCTGATCCCGTCCTTGCAGGGCGCGCAGCCCCGGCGTGTTGGGCGAGGAGACGTTGATCACCAGATAATCGGCCAAGGCGGCCATCGCCCTGACGCCGGCGACATAATCCGCTGCGGCGTCGCTGCTGTCCTTGTTCTTGCCCAGATTAACGCCGACGATGCCCTTGCCGCGCCGCGCCGCAAGCCTTTGCGCAACCGCCTCCAGTCCGTCGTTGTTGAAACCCATGCGGTTGATCACGGCGCCGTCGCCGGCGAGGCGGAAAAGGCGGGGGCGCGGGTTTCCCTCCTGGGGGCGCGGGGTGACGCTGCCGATCTCGGTGAACCCGAATCCCAGTTTTTCCACGGCGCCGACAACCTCGGCGTTCTTGTCAAAGCCGGCGGCGAGACCGACGGGATTGGCAAACTCCAGACCCCACAGGCGAACCTTCAGCCGGGAATCCTCAAAGGAATCAAGACAGGGAATCAAGCCGCTCTTTAACGCCCTGATGGTCAGCCCGTGAGCGGTCTCCGGGTCCATGCTCCTCAGCACGGGTCCGACGATACGGAAGCAAAGGTCCGACACTTTCTATCCCTTTCATACGACGGACCAGTGTCCCGATTCGACCGAAATTCGCAAGCGTGAATTTTGAGTATCTTGAACACTGGTCATGTTCAAAAAAGTATGTTAGGAAACGAAGACTTCAGCTATCCTCCGGCCTGCCGGGAGATACGAATGACCGCGAATTTCAACCTATAAGCCAAGGGATAATAACATGAGCGATGTTGCCGCCCGCGTAAAAAAGATCGTCCTGGAACATCTGGGCGTCGATGAATCCAAGGTTGTCGAAGGCGCCAGCTTCATTGACGACCTGGGCGCAGACAGCTTGGACACGGTCGAACTGGTCATGGCCTTTGAGGAAGAGTTCGGATGCGAAATCCCCGATGACGCCGCCGAGAAAATCATGACTATCAAAGACGCTGTTGACTTTATTTCGTCCCAAAACAACTAGAGCATCAAGCTATTAGATGGTGAATAACCTTGCCTTAGCCAAGGTATTGTGTGTTGTGAACGGGATGTCATGAGACGTGTAGTCGTAACCGGAATAGGACTGATGACGCCGCTCGGAGTCGGGGCGGATGTCAATTGGCGGCGGCTGCTTAACGCCGAGTCCGGCATCACGAAGATTGACAACTTCGATGTCTCCGACATGAAGCCGAAAATCGCCGGCCAGGTGCCTGTCGGCGACGGCGGCAACGGCACATTCAATGTTGACGACTGGATCCCGCACAAGGACCAGCGCCGCATGGACAAGTTCATCGTCCTCGGTCTGGCGACGGCAATCCAGGCGGTCGAGGATTCCGGCTGGAAGCCCGAAGGCGAGGAAGACCGTTGCCGCACCGGGGTGTCGATCGGCTCGGGCATCGGCGGCCTCCCCGAAATTTCCAAAGGGGCGCTGATCGTCGACGGCGAAAAGAACGCCAGACGCCTCAGCCCGTTTTTCATTCCGGCCTGTCTGATTAATCTGGTTTCCGGACACCTCTCGATCAGATACAGCTTCAAGGGGCCGAACCACGCGGTGGTGACGGCATGTTCGACCGGCGCCCACGCCATCGGCGACGCGGCGCGCCTCATCATGTGGGATGACGCCGACGTCATGGTCGCCGGCGGCACTGAAGGAGCGGTCTGCCGCCTCGGAATCGCCGGCTTCGCCCAAGCGCGGGCGCTGTCCGCCAACTTCAACGACACGCCGGAGAAAGCGTCCCGGCCCTGGGATAAGGACCGCGACGGCTTTGTCATGAGCGACGGCTCCGGAGTCGTAGTGCTGGAGGAACTGGAACACGCCAAAAAACGCGGCGCAAAAATATACGCCGAGATCGTCGGTTACGGCTTGCCCGGCGACGCCCATCACATCACCGCTCCCGCCGAGGACGGCGACGGCGCTTACCGCTGCATGCGCATGGCGCTCAAGCGGGCGAAAATGAACCCGGAAGACATCGATTACGTCAACGCGCACGGCACTTCAACGCCTCTCGGCGATGAAATCGAACTGGCGGCGGTAAAGCGGGCCTTCGGCGACGCCGCCTACAAGATTTCCATGTCTTCCACCAAATCGGCGATCGGGCACCTGCTGGGCGCCGCCGGCGCCGTCGAAGCCATCTTCTCCATCCTCGCCATGCGCGATTCGGTGGCGCCGCCGACCCTCAACCTTGATAACCCGTCGGCGGGATGCGATATCGACCTTGTCCCCCACCACGCCAGGGAGCGCAAGATTCGCGCCGTGCTTTCCAATTCCTTCGGCTTCGGAGGAACCAATGCATCGCTCGTTTTCAAGGCGATGGATTAGGGCCGAAACGCATTGCGCATCGCCTATCTGTTGATAGTTCTCGGCCTGATCCTGGGCGGCGGGTTCGCCTGGCAGGGCTATGTGCGCTTCGTGCAGCCCGGCCCGCTCGCCGCCGAGACCAATGTCGTCATTCATCGCGGCTCCGGGTTCGGAGATATCGCCGGCGAATTGTTCCGCGCCGGAGTCATTTCCGATCCGCTGGCATTTCAGTTCGGCGCCCGCTTCCTGGGAGCGGACAAGGCGCTGCGCGCCGGCGAGTACGCCTTCCCGGCGAGAATCAGCCCCCGCGAGGCGCTGGCCGTCCTGCAAAGCGGCCGCACGGTAATTCGCCGCCTTACCATCGCCGAAGGCCTGACCACGGCCCAGGTATTGGCGCAACTGGCCGCTGCCGACGGCCTGGACGGCAAGATCGGCGCTGAATTTATGGATACGCCATGGCTCAAGGAAGGCTCGCTGTTGCCGGAGACCTATCATTTCTCCTTCGGCGATCAAAGAAACGACATGCTCAAACGCATGGCCGGAGCAATGGCGCAACTCCTGACAAGCCAGTGGCAGGCCCGCGCCTACGGGGGGCCGCTCAAAAGCCATGAAGAGGCGTTGATTCTCGCCTCGATCATCGAGAAGGAAACGTCATTGCCCAACGAGCGCGCCCGTATCGCCGGCGTCTTTATCAACCGTTTGCGCAAGGGCATGCGGCTGCAATCGGACCCGACGGCGGCCTATGGGATAACGTTGGGGAAAGAAGTGCTGGGACGGCCTTTGACCCGCGCCGACCTGAAAAACCCGACGCCTTTCAACACCTATGCCATCGACGGCCTCCCCCCCTCCCCCATCTGCAATCCCGGTCGTGAGTCGATTGCGGCGGCGCTGCACCCGGCCGAGACCGACGAGCTGTATTTCGTCGCCGACGGCGCGGGCGGCCATGTCTTCGCCCGCACTCTTGATGAGCACAATCTCAACGTCGCACGGTGGCGCAAAATCACCAACGAACAACGCGAGTAATGTTGTCAACAACCGGACTTGTCCGGACGCTGTACGGATGCTATAGTGGAGCCGTCGTTAAGGAGTAATGACCATGCCCCAAGCGCAGATGAAGACAAAGACCGAACGTATCGACGTTCGGGTTTCCCCGAAGGTGAAAGACACCCTGCAAAAAGCCGCCGCCTCGATCAACAAGTCAGTGAGCGAGTACCTTCTCGACGCCGGCCTTGAGGCCGCCGCCGAGATGCTGGCCGACCGCCGCGTGTTTGTCCTTGATGATAAACAATGGCGTAAGTTCCAGGAACTCCTTGACCGCCCGCCCCGGTTCAAACCGCGACTCGCTAAGTTGCTATCCGAGCCAAGCGTGTTTGAGAAAGCCCGGCGCTCTTGACGGAAGCGCCCGGCCCCATCACGAGGCTAGGCCCTGACCACGACACATCGACGTTCGATTGCGGCGACGAGGCGCTCAATCGCTTCCTGAAACGACACGCTCTCGGCAACCAACGGGCCGACAGCAGCCGGACCTACGTCGCGTGCCGGGGTCATGTCGTCGTCGCCTATTACAGCCTCGCCGTCGGGGCCGTACAGTGGGACGAGGTTCCGGGGCGCGTCAAAAAGGGATTGGCCCGTCATCCCGTGCCGGTGATGCTGCTCGCCCGCCTTGCCGTGGACCGCCGGGAACAGGGATCGGGAATCGGCAAGGGCCTCCTCAAGGACGCCGTCCTGCGGACGCTCCAGGCCGCCGACATCGCCGGCATCCGCGCCATTCTGGTTCACGCCAAGAACGCCGGCGTCAGGCAGTGGTATGAACGGTTCGACTTCGAGCCTGGTCCGACTGACCCGCTTCACCTGTTCCTGATGATCAAAGACACCCGCCTTCTGATCGGTTGATCAGGCATGGCGACTGTAAGCAATTTTCCCCATGGGTTCATCGGAGAAATTTGCTTATAGTCGCCGCGTCCGCCGCATCGCCCGTCAGGATTGCCCATGGTCGCCTATATCATCCGCCGTCTGTTGTTGATCATTCCGACGTTGTTCGGGATCATGATCGTCAACTTTATCATCGTTCAGTCGGCGCCCGGCGGTCCCGTCGAACAGATGGTTGCCCAGATTCAAGGGCTGGATGTAGCGGCGACGGCGAGGATCAGCGGCGCCGGCGGCGGCGAAATGACCGGCGGCGGCAAGCGACAGTCCGGCGTTCAGGGCAATAACGGCAAGTACCGGGGCGCCCAGGGCCTGGATGCGGAGTTCATCAAACGCATCGAGAAGCAGTTCGGCTTCGACAAGCCTCTGCACGAACGTTTCACGATGATGATGGGCAGCTATATGCGCTTTGACTTCGGGCAGAGCTTCTTCCGCGACCGCGACGTGATCGATCTGGTTCTCGACAAGATGCCGGTGTCGATCAGCCTCGGCCTGTGGACGACGCTGCTGGTTTACATGATTTCGATCCCGCTGGGCATCGCCAAGGCGGTGCGCGACGGCTCCCGGTTCGATGTCTGGACCAGCGGCGTGGTAGTGGTCGGCAACGCCGTCCCCGGCTTCCTGTTCGCCATTCTGCTGATCGTGCTGTTCGCCGGCGGGCGCTATCTGGACTGGTTCCCCCTGCGCGGACTGACCTCCGACAATTTCAGCGATCTCGGCCTGTTCGGCAGGATCAAGGACTATTTCTGGCACATCGCCCTGCCCATCCTGTCGATGGTGATCGGCGGCTTCGCCGGCCTGACCATGCTGACCAAGAACTCGTTCCTCGAAGAAATCAACAAGCAATATGTGCTGACGGCGCGCTCCAAAGGCTTGAGCGAAAAGCGGGTTCTCTACGGCCATGTCTTCCGCAACGCCATGCTGATCGTCATCGCCGGTTTCCCCGGCGCCTTCATCGGCATCCTGTTCACCGGGGCGCTGCTGACCGAGATCATCTTCTCCCTGGACGGGCTGGGGCTGCTGGGCTTCGAGGCGGCCGTCAAGCGCGACTATCCGGTGATGTTCGGCTCTCTTTTCTTCTTCACCCTGCTCGGACTGGTGATGAGTCTGATCGGCGACCTTATGTATCACGTCGTTGACCCGCGCATCGATTTTGAAAAGCGGGAGACGTAGACGGTGACGCGGCAGCGCATCCTCGGCATTGCGGTGACGCCGCTCACCGTTCGGCGGCTGAACAATTTCCGCGCCAACAAACGCGGCTTCTGGTCGCTGTGGATTTTCCTCACCATGTTCGCCGTCAGTCTCGGCGCCGAGTTCATCGCCAACGACAAGCCGCTCCTGGTCGTCTACGACGGCGGCGTCTATTTTCCCATTGTGACCTTTTATCCCGAGACGGCGTTCGGCGGATTCCTCGAAACCGAGACCGATTTCAAAGACCGGGAAGTGAGCCGGATGATCGCCGAAAAGGGCTGGATGATCTGGCCCCTGGTGCCGTTCAGCTATGACACCGTAAACTATCAACTGACCGAGCCGGCCCCTTCGGCGCCGTCGGCGATCAACCGGCTGGGCACCGACGACCAGGGCCGCGACGTGGCGGCGCGGATGATTTACGGATTTCGCATTTCCGTGCTGTTCGGACTGGCGCTGACCATCATCAGCTCCGTCATCGGCATCGCCTCCGGCGCAGTGCAGGGTTATTTCGGCGGGCTTACCGACCTGATATTCCAGCGTTTCATCGAAATTTGGTCGGGGCTGCCCATGCTCTATCTGCTGATCATCCTGGCCAGCGTCGTCGAACCTAACTTCTGGTGGCTGTTGGGGTTGATGCTGCTGTTCTCGTGGATGAGTCTGGTCGGCGTGGTGCGCGCCGAGTTCCTCAGGGCGCGCAACTTCACCTTCGTCGTCGCCGCCCGGGCGCTGGGGGTAAGCAACATCACCATCATGTTCAAGCATATCCTGCCGAACGCCATGGTGGCGACGCTGACCTTCCTGCCGTTCATTCTCAGCGGCTCCATCACCACCCTGACGGCGCTGGATTTTCTCGGCTTCGGCCTGCCGCCGGGATCGGCGTCGCTGGGCGAGCTTTTGAACCAGGGCAAGGCCAACCTGCACGCCCCCTGGCTGGGATTGACCGCCTTCTTCGTGCTGGCCGCCATGCTCAGCCTGCTGATCTTCATCGGCGAGGCGGTGCGCGACGCCTTTGACCCGAGGAAAACTTTTCAATGAGCAGCCTGCTGGAAATCAAAGACCTGTCCGTCTCCTTCAATCGCGGCGAGCGGGAAGTGAAGGCGGTGCGCTCCCTGTCCCTGTCGCTGGACAAGGGCGAAACGGTAGCCCTGGTCGGCGAGAGCGGCTCCGGCAAATCGGCGTCGGCGCTGTCGGTGATGAGGCTGCTGCCCTACCCCTTGGCTTGGCATCCCTCCGGCTCGATCCGCTTTAAGGACGAGGAGTTGACGGGAGCGCCCGAAGCCCGCATGCGCGAACTGCGCGGCAACCGCATCGCCATGATCTTCCAGGAACCGCTGAACTCGCTCAACCCGCTGCACTCCATCGAGAAGCAGATTTCCGAGGTGCTGTTCGTTCACAAACTGATGACGGTCTCCCAGGCGCGGGACCGGGTGGTGGAACTGCTGACTCATGTCGGCCTGGAGGAAGCAGCAATCCGGCTGCACGCCCTGCCCCACGAGTTCTCCGGCGGCCAGCAGCAGCGCATCATGATCGCCATGGCGCTGGCTAACGAACCCGACATTCTGATCGCCGATGAGCCGACCACCGCCGTTGACGTCACCATCCAGGCCCAACTGCTGAAACTGCTCAAAGACCTTCAGGCCGAGCACAACATGGCGCTGTTGCTGATTACCCACGATCTGGGCGTCGTCCGCATCATGGCCGACCGGGTGGCGGTGATGAACGAGGGACTGGTCGTCGAACAGGGGAACACCGCCGACATCTTCGCCGACCCGCAGCATCCTTATACCCGCCGCCTGCTGGCCTCGGAACCGTCGGGCCGTCCGCAACCGGCGAAAGCCGAAGCGCCCCTGGTAATGGCCGCCGACGACATCAAGGTATGGTTCCCCATTAGGAAGGGAGTGCTGCGCCGCACCGTCGGCCACATCAAGGCGGTGGACGGCGTTTCCTTTGAACTCAAGCGCGGACAAACTCTGGGCGTGGTCGGCGAGTCGGGATCGGGCAAAAGCTCGCTGGGGCGCGGCCTGCTTCGCCTCGAAAAAAGCTGCGGCGCCATCCTGTTCAAGGGCAGGAATATCCAGGGCTTGGGCGAAAAGCGGTTGCGGCCTCTGCGCGCCGATATGCAGATGGTCTTTCAGGACCCCTTCGGCAGCCTAAGCCCGCGCTTCTCGCTGGCCCAGATCGTCGAGGAAGGGCTTTTGGTTCACGGCATCGGCGGCGGCGCCGACGACCGCCGCGAGTTGATCGCCGAAACCCTGGAGGAAGTGGGACTGGAACGCTCGATGCTGGACCGCTATCCCCACGAGTTCTCCGGCGGCCAGCGCCAGCGCATCTCGATTGCCCGCGCCCTGGCGCTCAAACCGGACTTTATCATCCTGGACGAGCCGACCAGCGCGCTGGACATGTCGGTGCAGGCGCAGATCATTGATCTGCTGCGCGACCTGCAAAATCGCCATGACCTTGCCTATCTGTTCATCAGCCACGACCTCAAGGTGGTTCGCGCCCTGGCCCATGACATTCTGGTCATGCGCCGGGGGAAGGTCGTCGAGCAAGGTCCGGCTGACGATATTTTCGCCAATCCCAAGGAACCCTACACGCGGGCTTTGATGGCCGCCGCTTTCGAGATGAAAGCCGACGAAAGCGGCGTGGTCAGCGTTTGACGGGCCAGCCTCTCAATTATTCGTCTTTGGTATAAGCCTGACGCCGGGCAGCCCCTCAAAATGCCGGTCGCAAGTAAGCAAATCGGCGCCATGGACAAGAGCAGTGGCGTAGACAATGGCATCCGCAGTCGCCAACTTGTGCCGGGCGCACAGTTCCGCCGCCGACAGGGCGATGACGGTGTCGAGATCGACGACAACGCAAGTTTCGGTAAAAGCCATCACCTGATCGGCCTTGTTCTCGCCGACTTCCCGCGTCAGCCACTTCGCCAGTTCAAGCTGCACAATAGTCGGCACCAGCCATAGCCCCCGTTCGGGCAATTCGGCAGCCAGCGCAACGTCAGCTGGCGAGCGTGTCAGCCACTCGATCCAGGCCGAGGTATCGACGAGCCGCATCAGAATCGGTTCGTCCGGTCGCGGTAGCCCTTTGGATTTGCTCCATGCGCGAGGCCGGAAAGATCATCAAGTTCCAGCACCGGCACCAACAGTACGCCCTCGCCCTTAGGGATAAAAGCGAACACCTGCCCGGCCCGCCAATGCCGCGCCGCCCGGACAGCCTTAGGGATAGAAATCTGGTATTTGCTCGAAAGCTTGGCCACGCCCTTAGCTGACATTACGTTTCTCCTATCGACCATCGATTCGTAAGACAATAGCACAGAACGGCGCGAATTGGAAGCATCACCAGCGTTATCGCCGTCAACAGTTCAAGCCAACCACCCCCGCTCAATCTGGTGGACAGAACGCGGGGGTATTAAGACCTATCCGAACGCAACCTTGTATCCATGAAACCGGGTACAGTACAATATCGGTTCCACACTTAAAGGTTCGGCAATCATGTTTCGATCTATGAGGTGGTCCTACTTGTTTGGACAGTTCGGCGGCGAAGTTAAGGTGTATTCCGGTTG